>DAOVLC010000114.1 GCA_030631455.1 Candidatus Zixiibacteriota bacterium | reverse complement strand
TTTACTGTCGGCATTAATGATGATGTCACTCATACCAGCCTCGAATTCGATCCGGATTTTTCTGTCACTGGCGAGGATGTTTTCCGGGGAATGTTCTACGGGCTCGGCGCGGACGGAACGGTAGGCGCCAACAAGAACTCGATCAAGATCATCGGCGACAACACCGACCAATACGCGCAGGGCTATTTCGTCTATGATTCGAAGAAAGCCGGAGCGATCACGGTATCGCATGTCAGGTGCGGCAAAGACCCGATTCACAGCCCATACCTGATCGACAAGGCGAATTTCGTCGCCTGCCACAACTTCTCATTCCTCGAAAAGCTGGACATGCTCTACAACATCATCCAAGGCGGCACATTCCTGCTTGCAAGCCCTTACAACAAAGATGAGGTCTGGGACAAGCTGCCGTACGAAGTTCAGGAGTCGATAATCGGAAGTAAGGTCAAGTTCTATGTGATCGACGCGATAGCTCTCGCAAAGAGCCTCGGGCTCGGCGCGAGAATCAACATGATCATGCAGACAGCTTTCTTCGTGATCTCCGGGATTCTCCCAAAAGACAAGGCCATTGCGGCAATTAAGGACTCTATCAACAAAACCTACGGCAAGAAGGGTGAGAAAGTCGTCAAAATGAACTTCTCTGCGGTCGACGGAGCGCTTGAGAGCATCCAGGAAGTTTCCGTGCCGGATAAGGCAACAAGTACATTCAAAAGGCCACCGGTTGTGCCTGAAGACGCACCTGAATTCGTCAAGAGAGTCATTGGCACAATCATCAAGAGTAGAGGCGATGATCTGCCGGTCTCTGCTATGCCCGATGATGGCACGTTCATGACTGCGACTACGCAGTACGAGAAGCGCAACATTGCAGTCGATATTCCGGTGTGGGATGAAGAGGTGTGCACGCAGTGCGGTCAGTGCTCGCTGATCTGCCCGCATGCTGCCATCAGGCAGAAAGCATACGATCCGAAGTATCTCGACGACGCCCCGCCGACCTTCAAATCGGCTGATGCGCGAGGGAAAAACTTCAAAGGACTTAAGTACACGATTCAGGTTGCTCCTGAAGATTGTACGGGCTGTAACCTCTGTGTCTATGTCTGTCCGGCTCACAAGAAAGGCGCGGATGGCAAGCTTACGGATGAGAAAGCGGTCAGGATGATGCCGCAGATACCTCTTCGCGAACAGGAAAGGGAGAACTACAAGTTTTTCCTCAATCTTCCGGAAACAGACCCGTCGTTATTCAATGTTGCGACCATCAAAGGAAGCCAGTTCGTCAGACCGCTGTTCGAGTACTCCGGCGCTTGTGCCGGCTGTGGTGAAACGCCGTATGTTAAGCTTCTCACCCAGATGTTCGGAGACCGTCTGCTGGCCGGAAATGCCACCGGATGCTCATCCATATATGGTGGTAATCTGCCGACCACTCCGTATGCACGACGTGGTGATGGGCGGGGCCCCGCATGGTCGAACTCTCTGTTCGAGGACACCGCAGAGTTTTCATTCGGGATGCGGCTTTCTGTCGACAAGCTTTCGGAATACGCGAGAGAACTTCTCAAGAAGGTCCTGCCCGAAATGGCGGATGAGATTCTGAACGCTGATCAGACGACTCAAATCAGCATCGAGGAGCAGCGCGCTCGTGTCGAGAAAGTCAGAGAGGTACTGAAGGGCAGGTCTGATGAATCTGCAAAGAGACTGCTATCATTGGTCAATTACCTTGTCGTCAAGTCAGTGTGGGGTATTGGGGGCGACGGCTGGGCATACGACATTGGCTTCGGTGGACTCGATCACGTAATGGCCTCCGGCAAGAACGTCAACCTTCTCGTTCTCGATACCGAGGTCTACTCCAACACGGGTGGACAGATGTCGAAGGCGACTCCTCTCGCCGCGACCGCACAGTTCGCTGCAGCCGGAAAGTCAATGCCGAAGAAAGATATCGGTCTGATGTTAGCCACGTACGGTAACGTCTATGTTGCCAGGATCGCTATAGGATCCAACCCGACTCAGACGGTCAAGGCATTCAAGGAAGCTGAGGCATACGACGGCCCGTCGATAATAATCGCTTACAGTCATTGCATTGCACACGGCATCGATATGACCACAGCTACCGACGCGCAGAAGCGAGCTGTCAAGTCGGGACACTGGATTCTGTTCCGCTTCAACCCCGACCTCATCGCGCAGGGCAAGAGGCCGTTCCTCCTCGACAGCAAGGTACCATCGATCCCGTATGAGGAGTACGCTTACGCCGAGAATAGATTCCGCGTGCTCCGAAAAATCGATCCTAAAAGAGCGGCATGGCTTCTGAAACTGGCACAGGAAGACGTCAACATGCGATACAAGATGTACGAGCAGATGGCGAAGATGGACTACGTCGAGAAGACGGAAGGCTGAACCAATCCGTATGAAATAGACCGAATCAGGAGCTGTCCAATCGGGCAGCTCCTTTTATTAGCGCTGAGGTCGTAGAAGTTTGGTAACCTCCCCTTTTATGTTGCGATTTCACCAGTACGGTTTATCTTCCATTCGATAGTTGAGCGCGTGAAGGAGTGTCTATGAGAAAGCCGCAAACGATCCTGATTTTCTTAGCAGCATTGCTTCTCTGCCTGTCATGTGGAGATTCAGATAAGGTATACACCGTTCACGACAAGTTGACGAAGATCGCCATTCTCGAAGACAGTCGCGATATGGGAAGAGGGGAACTGCTCGATTACCTCAGCGATCCTGATCCAGAGATACGTGCCTGCGCGGTGATTGCTCTCGGGCGAATCGAATGGCCGGAGACCGCTGCTCAGTTAGGAAGACTCATGGCTGACTCAGTCGAGGCAGTTAGACTCGAAACAGCATTCGCACTCGGCCAGCTTGGTGACAGCAACGGTATTTTTCCGATTACGGCACGACTGAGAGACGAGGAGTCGGTCGAAGTGAAATGCGCTATGATTGAGGCACTCGGCAAGTTGGGCAATCCTGTCGTTGTCGGTATCCTCGCCGAATACGCGTCCGATCCGAATCCGTCGGTACGCGGAGCGGTCGCGTTCGCTCTATCGCATATGCCTGGTCACAGCAGGACATCCGATTTGATTCAGTTGTCGCGCGATTCAATTGCCGATGTGCGCTGGAAAGCCGTCTTTGCCATGTCACGAACAGCCGACTCGACCGCGCTTGGACGGTTGCGGTGGTGTCTGAAAGACTCGGTATCACTGGTCAGGCAGTATGCGGCTCGCGCAATTGGAGCGCTCAGAGATAGTTCTGGGCTGAAACATCTAACCGACAGGCTCCGACGAGAAAAGGATAACCTCGTCAAAATCAACCTGATCCGCTCGATTGCCCGCGTTGGGGACAGAAAGGCGCTCAAGTCACTGCTCAACGTCCTGTCGGGCAAGCATCCGGACTACGTGAAGGCAGAAGCTGTGACAGCAATGGGCAGGCTTGGGCTGGAGAAGGCTTTCGCGAAACTAAGACCGTTTCTGAACGATGAGAATCGTACTCTTCGGGGCAGCGCAATCACGGCCGTTGCGCAGACGAATCCCGGCTTTTTCCTGGAGAACATAGGCGCCTATCTCGATGGCGCAGATCAGTACATCAAGTCGCGGATTCTTGACGGTCTGCCCGCGATTGGGACTCCGCAGGTCTTTGATGTGGCTACGGAGCTTTTTTCTGATGACGACCCGCGGGTGCGTAGAAAGGCGCTTCAGTCAATGTTGGAATTCGAGAAGGTTAACGCGCCGAATCTTTTGCATACCGCTCTCGATGATCCTGATTTCACCGTTGTTGTGACAGCAGTCGACGCGATCGCTTTAAGGAAGGACTCCACATTTGTAGAACAGCTTGAAGATATCTACTCGCGGCATCTGTCTGACAAAGAACCTGACGTCAGGCTCACAGTGATTGAGGGCCTTTCAGATTGGATCGACAGCACTACCACTGAGCAAACCATGCTCGATATATTCGACAGAGCGCTTGACGACAGCGATTATCATGTGAGAAAGGCTGCGATAGGCGCGTTCAGGAAGATCGGTATTGACAGGTCGTCGGCACTGGGAGTTTTCGATACCGACATTAGTCCTGAGAATTTCGATGCTATCTTCAATCGTTTCATCTCCAATCCAACGGCGGTCATCAAAACAAACAGGGGAGATATTACGTTCGAGCTTCTCTACGACGTTGCGCCGAAGACCGTCAGCAATTTCGTTGACCTCGCGAGAAGCGGCTTCTACGACCAGAAAATATGGCACCGTGTGATCCCGAGTTTTGTGATACAGGATGGCTGCCCGCGTGGCGACGGATGGGGCGGACCGGGCTACAGCATCCGGTGTGAGTACAATCGAAAGCGGTACACGCGAGGTACTGTTGGTATGGCGCGGTCGGGCAAGGATACCGGCGGCTCGCAGTTCTTTATCGCACATACGACACTGCCTCATCTTGACGGTCAATACACCGTCTTCGGGCAGGTGGTATCAGGAATGAGAACCGTGGATCGGATAGAAGTCGGCGACTCGATCAGGACAATCGAGATAATCGCAGATGAGAAGACAGACTGAAGCCCGGTACCTGAATTGAGAAAATCATGCAAAGAGGTATGATACTATGAAGACGGAACTGGTGAAAATCGAAGCTCCGGCTGACACTAATCTGATCTTCGGAATGACGCATTTCATCAAGTCAGTCGAGGATATTCATGAAATAATGGTCAACTCGGTACCGACAATGAAATTTGGGCTGGCGTTTTCCGAGGCGTCTCAGGACTGCCTGGTACGCTCGTCGGGAAACGACGATGAGCTTATCAAGGCTGCCGAACAGAACGTTCTCAAGATCGGATGCGGGCATTCGTTCCTTGTGTTTATGCGCGATGCGTTTCCGATCAATGTTCTCAACAATCTCAAGAACTGTGTAGAGGTTTGCCGGATTTTCTGTGTGACAGCTAATCCTGTTGAGGTGATTGTCGGTGTGTCGGAAATCGGACGAGGCGTGATGGGAGTTGTCGACGGCTTCCCACCGAAAGGTATCGAGACAGACAAGCACAAACAGGAGCGCATCGAGTTTCTCCGCGCAATCGGTTACAAACTCGGACCCGCTAAGTAAAAGCGACTTATGATACATTTCAACAGTGGTATCGAGATTGACGGCGTCGATCTCCCTCTCGATTCGACGCGCAAGCGGGATTTCGCCTTCGTGTCGCATGCTCACTCCGATCACGTCGCATCACACAGGAAAATACTCGCCACGCCGGAGACGATTCTCTTCTTTCGGAAGCGATACAAGCAAATCCTTTCGCGCGCGCTGCAATTCGGCAAGAGGGCTAAGTTAGGCAAGGTCGACGTTGAGCTGTTTTCATCTGGACACATACTCGGCGCGGCGCAGATAATGATACATCACGACGATCAGAGGATTGTCTACACGGGTGATTTCAAGCTCAAGCCGAGTGCGACTGTCGAGCCGATCGAGATCAGGAAATGCGACGTGCTGATCATGGAGACAACCTACGGTCGACCGGAGTATGTTTTCCCTGATCGAGATGTCTCGATAGAGATGTTGCTGAAGTTCATCAAGGCGACACGTGTCTCCGGTTACGCTCCGATGATACTCGCTTACTCGCTCGGCAAAGCGCAAGAAGCTCTCAAGATCATCGGAGACGAAGGATATGCGGCGAGCCTGCATTCATCGGTTTATGACATGGCTGTGCTGTATAAGAAGGGCGGCATCAAGTTCGGTGAGTGCGAGAAGTTCAACCGCGAGAC
>DAOVLC010000290.1 GCA_030631455.1 Candidatus Zixiibacteriota bacterium | reverse complement strand
CAGTGCGCGATAGAATATCTTACTCATAAGCCTTTGCTTCATGGAAAACCTCGCCGGAAGAGGGTTATTCATATCTGAGAGATTCAATGACATCGAGTTTCGAGGCTTTGTGGGCAGGGAAAAGCCCGAATACGATCCCCACTGTTGCCGAAACCCCGATTGCCAGTATGATCGAGAAAAGTGATACGATTGTGGGCCAGCCCGCGTAGAACGATATACCTCTCGATATTATCAGCCCGAGGATCAGGCCGATCACACAGCCGAGCAGGCAAATCGTTACGGCTTCGATCAGGAATTGGCGCATGATGTCGGTCCGCCTTGCACCGATGGCACGGCGGATCCCGATCTCGCGCGTTCGTTCGAGCACCGACGCAAGCATGATGTTCATAATGCCGATGCCGCCCACCAGAAGCGACAGACCTGCAATCGCTCCCATCACGATGTTGAATATCTGCTGTGTCTTTTGCGACTGGCGCAGCAGCGATTCGGGAACAACAA
Organism: Candidatus Zixiibacteriota bacterium; assembly: GCA_030631455.1. Taxonomy (GTDB): domain Bacteria; phylum Zixibacteria; class MSB-5A5; order JAABVY01; family JAHJOQ01; genus DAOVLC01. The sequence goes on along the minus strand of DAOVLC010000290.1, from coordinate 3,096 downwards.
CCTCGTAGTCTTCGACCCCTGCGTGGCGGCGGGCCATGATGCGCTCAACCAGCTTGGTCACGATTGGCACGAACTTCAGGTCGGTGACGGTAATCGTCAACTGATCGATCTCCGGTGTGTTGTAGGCCTGGCCGCCCTCCGATGATGAACTCCAGAAAAAACCTCGGAAGTTGGTGCCACCGGATGCTACTCGTTCCAGTTTCTTCTGAGCAGTGCTGAGCGGAATGTACACATCCTCATTGAAATTCTTGAGCTGAAGCCCTTCGACCTTTCCTCTGCCAATATACTTGTCCACCATCACACCGATTACAGTGAAATCGAGATCGCCTATCCTTACTTTCTTTCCTATGGGATCATCGAAAGCAAACAGGCTTCGCTTGGCCTTCGCTCCGAGCACGCAAACCTGGCTGAAGTCCCGTATGTCGATATCGCCGATGAAACGACCGTAGTCCACCTCTATGGACGACGAGTAAATGAACTTCGGCACGGTTGCTACGACCCTGACTGCCGCCTCGTTGCTTCTGTGGGAGATTGTCTGAATCGGTTCGTATCTTTGCGGGACTACGTTGGCAACGAGTTCGCTGAATTCCAGAATATTCTCGCCGTCCGCCAATGACAGCCCTGCAGATCGTTGCAAGGATACATCCGAGCCTCGTTGCTCTTCCGGGACTTTGGCATTGATGATTACGTTGTTGATTCCGAGGATAGATATCTGTTCGAGAGCTTCGCGTTTTGCACCCTCGCCGATAGAAAGCATAGCAATCACGGCGGCAACGCCGATTATTACTCCGAGCATCGTAAGGAATGTTCGGAGCTTATGTATGCTTAAAGATTCGAATGATATCCGGAGCAGGAAGTTAGTGTCCATTGACGCGTCTGCTCCTCATCTGTCGCCCTTTGTTGAGCTCGGGCTCGGATGCTCTGTCTCCCGGAAGTCCCTGTTCGCCAAGTGTCGGATCTGTCAGGCAGATTCTTTCGCCACCATCAAGGCCGGATAGTATCTCGACGGACATGTCGTTTCTTCGGCCTACTTCGACTTCCCTCTTTTTTTCGTTGTCGAGATACACGAACACCTCGCCTTCCCTCTCGAATACCGATTCGAGAGGAGCGGACACGACATCAGGAATGCGGTCGATAACAATCTTCGCTGAGGCCGACATTCCCGGCTTTATCTGTTCGTCATCCGCCAGTATGTCGATTTCGACGTCGAACACGTTGATCTTCGAACCAGGCTCCTTCCGGCGAGCGAGAGTGCCTTTCTTGCAGACCATGCCTTCGTACTCGACATCAGGGAACGCATCGAGAACTATTATTACCGACTGACCGGAATCGACACTGCTCGCATCGACCTCCGACGCGGCGGCATTGACAACCATCTCTGCGAGATCGGGGAGATTTATGAGACCCTGTCCGGGCCAGGGGGAATCGCCTTCCTGCACCTTGCCCATCGTACCGCCCTTCCAGATTTCGAGATAGACTACCATCCCGGGTATCGGGGCTTCCATCGTTAGCTGATCGAATTCTCGCTGCGATTGGTTGACACGCTCCTGCGCGCGCTGCACCTCGAGTTCGGCCTTTGCTACATCAGACTGAATCTGCTGGAGCTTCGCATTGAAATTGAGCTCCGCCAATTCGAGTTCGAGCTTCGCCTCCTCTGCGAGCTTCGGCGCTTCATGTTTCTTCTCGTCGTAGTTGCGCTGCGCCTTCTTCAGATCGAGCTTTAGTTGTTTCTCCTGAATCGTGTATTCTCTTTCGGCGCGTTCGAGTGTGGTCATTGCGATCTTAAGCGAAGACTCGTTATCGGTAAGGTCTGCGATCTGTTGAGTCGCATCGAACTTGATAACCGGATCGCCTTCGTTAACCATAGAGCCTTCAGGCGCGAGCCATGTGATCTGGATACCTCTGATTCGCGGTGCGGCAACTGTGTACGCCCGCTTGGCATCGACACTGCCGTTGACATCAAGCGATATAAGAAACTCCCCCTTGGTGACAAGCGCGGTCGGAATCTCGGTCGAGATCGAGAAAACGGCATTCACGCCGTAGTACCCACCGAAAACAGCAACAAGAACAACCGCAGCGTAAATGAATTTCTTCATTCTATCTGATCCTCCCATAAACCTCAAACCTCAATCACGCGACCCGGACCCTCTCCGGCCTAACGCAATATACACACTTACGTTATAATTAGTACCCGCTTTCACGGCTGAAAGTTGCGTTTAGTTGGCGTTCACCGCTGCTTTGTGCCACCACGCGGACAGTAATTTTGTGGTCGGCAAAGGCAAGGACTGCTACATCCGAGACCCGTTCAGATTCCTGTTCAATCTGTGGGAAGAGCCGGAAGCGTTTGAGAACAAAGAACACGAAGTTTTATGGTATAAACTTCTCTCTGCAAGTATATTATTGTCATTCCCGCGGAAGCGGGAATCCAGTTTTCGACGCGGTCACCATACATTACCTTGGGCTGAATCAGAAAGAAGGCTACGGGTGAAGATATTCCGACGCGTAGAGCTTTAAACATCAAACAGGACAGCTTTGATTCGATCGACATTGAGTGGTTTGTGACATTCGATAACACCGAGAAAACCCTTCCGGCGAAAGCTGAAGCTGATCTAATGCAAGCGTACTTCGAGGATAAGCACCAGTTGCCGAAATGGAATCGACAGTTCTGAGCAAGTATGTAGATGCTCGCAGAACCGTTTGACAGCCGCGGCTTATCAAGTCAATCAGCGTAGAATAGACTATGTGCTTCTCCACTGGATTCCCGCTTTCGCGGGAATGACATGCCACATAGGTATCGCCGAAAAGAGGATACTGTGATCTCATCAAGCAACTCCGGAGTTACTACAAGCCAAGGCTGTCGATATGCGCATACCAACGCCGGGTTATTCAACCCTGCGTCATCTCATATCTGCTTCTACTGAGTTTCTCTTAGCAGACTGCGAACTACATCGCATCGAGCCGTTTTCGCTCTTTGAACGCTTTCATATCCTGCGCCATATCTTTCGCAGCTATCTTGATCATACCATCCTTGAGGAAGATGACTCTGCTGGTTCTGGAGGCGACAGTGGAATCGTGCGTAATGATCAGAATGGTCGT
>DAOVLC010000400.1 GCA_030631455.1 Candidatus Zixiibacteriota bacterium | reverse complement strand
GAAGTATACGATTACGATACTAATGTCGTCGATCTCTTCCAACAGTATCCGACGATGCCGTCTAAGAAGGCCGAGAAGAAGCCGATCAGGCAGGAAGTTGCCGTCGGAGTTGATGGTGGCAATGGCACAGGCGACGAGGATTACGATCCTGACGATTTGGAAGTCCCGACTTTCTTGAGAAAGGCGATGGACAGATAGATTCCCACCCCGTTCCTCAACCAGCCGAGGAAGGGACCCAGAGAGCTCTCAGCAAAACTGAGGGCTCTCGCCCTATTATGCTCCTACGCTAAAAGCAACCATACGGCAAAACAAAACCCCCGGCTTGCGCCGAGGGCTTCATACTCTAAATCGTAATCTGATTATGCGGCTTTGGTAACTTTGCCCGCTTTCAGGCAGGATGAGCAGACTCGGATCTTCTTGACTCTGCCGTCCATCTTCACGCGGACATTGTGCAAGTTTGGATTAAACCTGCGCTTAGTAACATTATGCGCGTGTGATACGCTTGCGCCGAACATCGGCTTTTTTCCGCATATTTCGCAAACTTTCGCCATTTTCACTCCTCACAAAATCTCAGCCTATTAATATAAGCATAAATATTCATTTGGCAAGCACTTTTTACCAACCCATGAGCTGTTCGAGATTTGCATTGATTTTGTCCGCCATATTCTCGAAATCGTTTTTTTTCTGCTTCTCGCGCTCGACCACCTCCGGCGCAGCCTTCGCCCGAAACTCCGGATTCCCGAGCTTCTTCCCTATTTTGTCAAGCTGACCCTGTACCTGCAGAAGATCCTTCTTCAGCCTCGCTCGCTCCTTATCCACATCAATCAGACCTTCCAGCGGGATGAAAATCTCGGCATCTTTGATGACAGTCGAACCGGAAAGACGCGGCCTCTTGATATCCGATCCAACATAGAATTCGCTAATCCGGCCAAGTTCAGTGATATAGCTCTCGTGCATTTTCAGCGCCTCCGAGAGATCGGGCGAGTCGACCCTTACATACACATCGGCTCTTTTGGAGGGCGGCACATTCATCTCGGCTCGCACTGTCCGAATGCCGTTGACCACCGCCTGAATCTTCGCCATGCCAGCCTCGAGCTCAGGATCGATCATCGCTTCATCGCACTCGGGGTACTCCGCAACGATAATCGTCTTGCCGTCCTGAGCGCCATCCGCTGCATGCAAACTCTGCCAGATTTCCTCGGTCACGAAAGGCATATACGGATGCAACAGGAGCAATATCCGGTTCAGCACGAAGCTTACAACGTTACGCGCGCTCTCCCGGTCATTAGGATCATTCTCATCGCGCAGCCTCGACTTCACGAGTTCGACATACCAATCGCAGAAGTCATGCCAGATGAAATCGTAGAGGACTTTAGCGCCAGCGTTGAACTTGAAAGAATCGAGATTGTATCGAGTTGACTTGATAGCCTCATTCAATCGCGAGAGAATCCACTTGTCCATCAGAGCGAGCTGGCCGTCATCCTTGATACCCGCGAAGTACTCAGTCGAAATGCTGTCGTCCAGGTTCATCATCACAAACCGCGAGGCGTTCCAGAGTTTATTCGCGAAATTGCGACCCTGCTCGAATGTATTGAACGATATACAAGGATCCTGACCCTCGGGCGTCACGAGCACGAGCGAAATCCTGAGCGCATCGGCGCCGTATTCCTCGATAATGTCACGCGGATCGATCCCGTTGCCGAGCGACTTCGACATCTTCCGGCCCTGCGTGTCACGCACCGTCCCGTGGATATAAACATCCGAGAATGGGATATCCCCGATGAATTTGTAACCCGCCATAACCATCCGCGCCACCCAAAGATAGATTATCTCCGACGCGGTGAAAAGCGAATCTGTCGGATAAAACTTGCGCAGATCAGGCGTCTCCTCAGGCCAGCCGAATGTCGAGAATGGCCATAGCCAAGACGAGAACCATGTATCGAGAACATCAGGATCCTGCTCGACATCTTTGGATTTGCACTCGGGGCATTTCTCGGGAATGCTCGCCGAGACCCATTGGTGACTGCATTCGCGGCAAGTGAAAACAGGAATGCGGTGGCCCCACCAGAGCTGGCGGGAAATGCACCAGTCGCGGACATTTTCGAGCCAGTGCAGATATGTTTTCGCCCAGTGTTCCGGATGGAATCTCAGTTTACCGGTCTTGACAGCCTCGATTGCCGGTTCCGCCAGCGGTTTCATGCGGACATACCACTGTTCCGACAGGTACGGTTCGATCACAGTGTGGCAACGATAGCAGGTCCCAACCGAAAGCTCGTATTTCTCGGTCTTTTCGAGATAGCCCTTCTTCTCAAGTTCCTTAAGCAGTGCCTTACGGCCTTCGTATCGATCCATCCCCTTGAACTTGCCAGCGTTTTCGTTTAAGCTCGCGTCGGGATTCATGATATTGATCTGTTCGAGATCATGCCTGAGGCCTATCTGGAAATCATTCGGATCGTGAGCGGGCGTGACCTTCACGACGCCTGTCCCGAATTCCGGATCGACAAAGTCATCGGCGATGATCGGGATCTCGCGCTCGACGATCGGTAGGATCAGCTTCTGGCCGATGAACTCGCGGAAACGCTCGTCCTTCGGGTTTACGGCAACGGCGGTGTCGCCGAGCATCGTCTCGGGCCGCGTGGTCGCGACTGTCAGGTATTGATCCGCTCCGGCGATCTTGTACCTGATGTACCATAGATTCGAATCGACATCCATGTGTTCAACCTCATCATCCGACAGTGAGGTCAGGTCCTTC
>DAOVLC010000199.1 GCA_030631455.1 Candidatus Zixiibacteriota bacterium | reverse complement strand
CTATACCCTCTTCGAACCGGGCTACGAGTTCCGGCGGGAATTCTCCCTTAACCGTCACGTGATATAGTTTCTTTATCTGGTATTTCGGATGAGTCAGCCGAAAAGCCAACTCGCCGTCGTCAGTCAGGAGCAGAACACCTTCGGTATCAAGATCGAGCCTCCCGACGGGATATAACCGCTGCCCGACATTCTTAATCAGTTCGGTGACAACTTTCCGGCCATATTCGTCCTTCAGGGAGGTGACATATCCCTTCGGCTTGTTGAGCATCACGTATACCGACTCCGGCGGGAGCGACACCAGTCTCTCGTCGACAAAAACTTCGTCTTTGTTTTCATCGATGATGACACCGAGCTCGACCACCTTCGTTCCGTTGATCATTATCCGCCCCTGCTCAATCAGGCGGTCTGCTCCCCTTCTTGACGCTATTCCACACTTCGAAAGGTATTTGTTTAATCTCATAACCGTTGAGCCCGATGACCTTATCGGAACCTATTCAGTAACATCGGGATTTCCGTCGATTTCCTGACCGGCAGCTGCAAGAATCATGTCGTCGTCAGATCCCTCCAAATCGACCGGTTCCTTAATTTCTATCTCCTCACGACCGGAATCGAGTTCCAGTTCAACCTGATTAAGTGATAACTGATCTTCCTCTGGAAGTACCAGCTCATCAAGCCGGGGCAACTCCTCAAGCGAGTTCAGCCCAAAATACTCGAGGAATTGTTGAGTCGTCCCGTAAAGGAGGGCCCGCCCAACCTTCTGAGAACGGCCGACTATAGCTGCCAGCTTTCGCTCCAGCAGCGACCCGATGACACCGTCGGAGTTGACACCTCGGATATGTTCGACATCTGCTCTGGTGACAGGCTGTTTGTAAGCCATCACAGCTAATGTTTCGAGCGCCGCCTGAGAAAGGCGTCTCTCCCTCTGCTTCTTCAGGAATTTCTCTACCGCTCGTGTATACGTCGGCATCAGATACATTTGATACCCGCCCGCAATCTCACGAATGCGAAACGACCGTCCCTCGCTTGCATAGCGTTCATTAAGGTGCTGCACCAGGTTCGGCAGATCCTTCCTCGCCGATTTACCGAGAAACTGAATGAGTCGGTTCGCTCGCTGCGGACCATCGGACACGAAGAGAAGCGCTTCGAGCAACACCAGGCGTTCGTCGGGTCCGTCAGGCATCGGAAGTCTCCCTCCTGTAAACCCTGATTTCGCCGAATCGCGACACCTGGCGGGCGAATATCAGATTCCGTTTCACAAGTTCGAGAATTGCCATGAATGTCACGATTATGAGGAGCTTAATGGGAGTACCCTGAAACAATAAGCTAAACTCCAGACCGTCCTCCGATTCGAGCTGTGAAAGAATCCGAGCCATGCAATCTTCCACTTTTATATCTTCTCTTTCGACGCTGTGCTGATCTTCGCGACTGTACTCATCCAACACCTTCTTGAACGCGCCCAGAAGGTCGAAAACTGTCGCTTCGAGGACGAATTCCTCATCAGTACTCGTGTCGACTATAGAGAAATCCTCTCGCGTAAGAATGTCTCTCTCCTTAGTCTCGTTCGATCTTAGTATGCCTGACGCTTCCCTGAATTTCTTGTATTCCAAAAGAGCCAATATTAACTCCTCACGCGGGTCCTCCTCTGATTCACCCTGTTGCGCAGGTAGAAGCAGTCTGGACTTAATCCGTATAAGAGTCGCGGCCATGATAATGAACTCTCCGGCGACGTCGAGATCGAGCATCCGCATCAACCCGATGTATTCGAGATACTGACCGGTGATCTTTGAGATCGATATGTCGTAGATATCGATTTCGCTTTTGCGTATCAAATACAACAGAAGATCAAGCGGACCCTCGAACTTCTCCAGCCTCACAGAATAGGTCAGCGACTCCTCGCCGGTGATAGGGTCTATCGCAAAAAGCTCTTCACGAGTCATATGTCAATCCCATCGCTGATCGTACCATGTCCATTGTCTCCTGTGCCCTGTCCCGCGCCCTCTTCGCACCGTCATTCAGCACATCCCATACAACGTCCGGGTGGCCGACAAGTTCTGCGCGCATGCTTCGCACCGGGGCGAGAGCGTCGTTTATCGATTCGGTGAGATGCTTCTTATCTGCTACACATCCAAGCTCGCCCGATCTGCATGTCTCGGCGATTTTCTCAAGACCTTCTCCGGTGTAAATCTTGTGCAACGCGTAGACCGGACAGATTTCCGGATGCCCCGGATCGCCCATCCTCAGCTTCTCAGGATCTGTGAACATGGTCTTGAGCTTCGCTGCGGTCTCCTCGGGCGTATCAGCGAGCGAGATGATATTCTCATACGATTTGCTCATCTTGCGGCCATCAGTACCCGGAACCTCGGCAAATTTCGTCAGCTTTGCCTGCGGCTCAGGGAAAACCTCCTGATAGAAGCCATTGAACCTCCGAGCTACCTCCCGGGTCAGTTCGATATGGGCGACCTGGTCTTTGCCGACCGGAACATAGTTTGCCCTGTATATCAGAATGTCAGCAGCCTGAAGCAGTGGATAGCCAAGGAACCCGTACGAGTCGAGCCCAAGAGACTTCGACTTCTCCTTGTACGATGGTACCCGCTCCAGCCACGGGATCGGGATGATCATCGAGAAGAGAAGATAAAGCTCTGCATGCTCCTTCACCTGCGACTGCACGAAGATAGCGCACTTCTCACCGTCAAGCCCGGACGCGAGATAATCGACCGCCATTTCGAAAATGCTCGCCTTCATCTGTTCGGTTTCGTTAAACATGGACGTTAGCGCATGCCAGTCGACAATACAGCAGTACATGTCGTAGTCATCCTGCAGGCTCACCCAGTTCTTGAGCGCCCCCTCGTAATTGCCCAGATGCAGCTTTCCCGTCGGCTGCATCCCCGAAAGCACAACCTCTCTTGCCATCAGTTTTCGCTTTCCCCCAGAAAAAGATACGGTTTCCAACGACGATCGGCGACGCCGATGAAGTGCTGTATGAACATTATGTGATTCGGCCTTCGCGGAATTCTCAGCAGTTTCATTCTGGCCTGTTCGGGAGTCCTGTTACCCTTACGATTATTGCATTGCATGCAGGCCGATACGAGATTTTCCCATGAATCTCTGCCGCCGAATTTCTTCGGCACCACGTGATCGACAGTCATCGGTCCCTCGTAAGTGCCACAGTACATGCATTGGCCGCCATCACGCTTGATTATGTTCCGTCGAGTGAGGATTACCTGTTTGCGTGGAATTCTGGCGAACGCCCAGAGACGAACAACTGATGGAACAGCCATACTCGTAGATACGGACCTCAATCGTTTGCCGTCGTGTTTCTCTATTATCTCAGCCTTGCCCAGGAACAGCATCAGCGCCGCCCGCCTGACACTGCAGACCGAAAGCGGTTCATAGTTCTGGTTCAGTACTAGCACGTTTAGACTAAGAATGTTCTGCATAACGCATATCCCGCGAAAAACATCCCTAAAGTTAGGTCTCGCCCCTTTGTTAGTCAATGAAAAACTTCCCTTCTGAAGCGGTCATCGACAAACATCAACCGGCGATTACGGGCTTTTTGCTTGACTTTTGACGTACTTGAAGTCATTCTGCGGGCATCATGCCACGGCTCTCAATTCGAAAACTCAAAGACAGCGAGATGAAACAGGCGCTCAGGCTGGTTGTGAACAGTGGCAATGCCTTGATGAAGAAAGTAAATCGGAAACCATGGAGAATCAGGATCACAGCAACCAATCCATTTATGTTGCATCTGAAGCATACCGATCCTGACGGTTGCGTCGGGGCTTTCGAGAATGACCGAATGGTCGGATTTGCGTCCTCGATCATTCGGGAGAACCATTGGTACCTCGGTTACCTGTTCGTTGTGCCGAGCAGATGGAGCAGAGGAATCGGACGGAAATTGCTCACCAGAGTGATCGCTACGGCAGATCCAAATGAAGTCGATTTGTTCTCGCTGTGCACATTCAGCTATAACTCTCAGGCAGTAGCGCTCTATTCATCCTTCGGGATGCCCCCGCAATCGGTAATACTGAATCTGTTGTGGAGACGAGAAAATGACCGGAAACTCAAGGTGAGACGGCCTGAGAGAAAACTGACAATGAAGCATATCGATGACTATGAGAAGCTTGGATTCATCAACAAATTGGATAAGAGAAACAGGGGCGTAACCCGTCCCGAGGATCACAAGTTTTTCATCGATGATGACAAGTGCGAACTGGTGAGCTTCTATGACGGCCGAAAGCCGGTGGGTTATACCGTGCTCTACAAGGGCGGATGGGTTGCGCCCGTATCCGCGGTTGACCCAACGTACCTGCCGGACATGGTAATAAGCTGTGTTAGACATCAACTCGACAGAAAATGCAAACTGATAGCATTCAATTGTCCGGGCTCAAACGATGTCATACTAAGGCAGTTACTCAAGATCGGATTCCGCATAGACGAGACGCTGTTGCTCATGTCGAATAAACCCTTTGGGAATCTGAACAGCTATCTTCCCGCGCACTTAGCGATCTTTTAGAGAGTATCTCTTGCGCCGTGAGGAAGGAATTCCTGACGGCGCGGGGTAGTCAGGTTTCTCCTCCCGCTCT
>DAOVLC010000284.1 GCA_030631455.1 Candidatus Zixiibacteriota bacterium | reverse complement strand
AGCATTTTAGAGCATGGAACGAAGAACGTGTCACTCCTGCGAAGGCAGGAGTCCATTGAAAGGCGCGAAATGGCAATGGATTCCCGCCTTCGCGGGAATGACAAAAGGGGCGGGGATGTCAATGTTGAGGCTTCGCTCATACTAGAACACGCCTGTAAAGTTCTGGAACAGTCTTGTGACGCATGCCGCCCACATGTAGATACTCATCGAACATTCATAGCTCCCCCATCACACGAAGGCCGCCTTGAATGCATCAGGTAAACTCGATACGGTCACTACTTCGATCTCTGACAGTTTCGCGATGTTGCCTGCTCCGCGTTCGGGTACGACAATCCTCTTGAACCCAAGATTGACCGCCTCGTTCATTCTCGCGTCAAGCTTCGGTACCGATCGAATCTCACCACCAAGCCCGACTTCGCCGACTACTACTGTGTCATCACGAACCGGCGTCTCCTCCAGACTCGAAATGACTGCGCACGCGACACCAAGATCAATCGCAGGTTCGCCAATACGCAAGCCGCCCGCAAGATTGATGAAGACGTCTTTAGCAGCGAGACGATATCCTTCCTTCTTTTCGAGTATTGCGAGGAGCAGGCTGAGTCGCTTTTGGTCGAAGCCTGATGAAACTCTTTGAGGAACACCGTAAGTTGAATCTGCAACCAACGCCTGAAGCTCGAACAGAATCGGCCTTACGCCCTCGACCGAGCAGACTATCACCTGCCCGGAGATACCACTTGAACGCTCAGACAGGAATAGCTCTGACGGATTTTCGACAGGCTCAAGACCGGTTCCACCGATTGTAAAGATTCCGATCTCGGATATTGAACCGAAGCGATTCTTCTCAGCGCGGAGTATGCGATACAAGTGGTTCTTCTCGCCCTCGAAATGCAGCACGACATCAACCATGTGCTCGAGTACTTTCGGGCCTGCGATGGCGCCTTCCTTGGTGATATGACCGATCAGCAGCAAGCCGATACCGCGAACCGAACAGACATCCTGAAGAGATGCCACACACTCTCGAATCTGAGTGATCGTGCCGGGTGATGAATCAAACTCTCGCGAACGCAATGTCTGGATAGAATCCACGATGACAAATGAATGAAATTCGCGATTGATGAGTGAAATCATGTCGTGAAGGTCGGTCGTGGTCGCGATGTTGATCTTGTCCGTGCGTATGCTGAGCCGGTCGGCGCGATTCTTGATCTGTTCGGCAGATTCCTCGCCGGAGACGAAGAGAACCTGCCTCCCCTGGCTGGCCAGCCTTCCCGCAAGCTGCAAGAAAAGTGTGGACTTGCCAATGCCCGGGTCACCTGCGAGAAGCACGGACGATCCGGCTACCAGCCCGCCGCCGAGCACCCTGTCGAACTCATCGAGCGAACTCTGCATACGGAAATCTCCCGCCGCCTCGATCTCGCTGAGTCGCGTAAACGCGACTTCTGTTCTATCGCTACCAACGCTTCTCTTGCTCTTTCTGATTCGCTCTTCGACAAGCGTGTTCCATTTCCCGCACTGGATACACTTACCCGACCACTTCGGATATGTCGCCCCGCACTCCTGGCAGACGAACATTGTTTTCTCGCTTACGGCCATACTCTACGGTCTCTGCTATGCGAGCACTTTGCTAATTGACTGAACTGGATAGACTACTGTCACGAGACCTATCTGTGTGAAAGGAATTCCCTGACTATCGGATCGTCCTCCGCCTCCATCTCCTCTGAAGTCCCGACGAACCTGATCGATCCTTCGCTGAGCATCGCTATGCGGTCAGCAACGAAGAACGCCGAGCGCATATCGTGAGTGACGACTACCGATGTTATGCTCAACCGCTTCTGAAGTCTCACCATCAGGTCGTTAATCGTGTCGGCAATTATCGGATCGAGTCCGGTGGTTGGCTCGTCGTACAAAACGACAGCCGGTTCCATGCAGATTGCGCGCGCTAAGCCGACCCGCTTCCGCATGCCGCCGGAAAGTGCCGCCGGATATATCTCCTCAGTTCCGGAAAGGCCGACCAGTTCAAGCTTGTCCTTGACTATTTCCACCTTCTCGGCTTCTGACAAGTTTGTGTGCTCGGTTAAACTGAGCGAGACGTTTTCATACACGGTCATCGAATCGAAAAGCGCTGCGGATTGAAATAGCATCCCGAAATTCTGCCGGGCTTTGTACAGGGCCTTTCTTGGCAGAGATGATATCTCGGTGCCGTTGACAATCACTCTACCCTCGTCAGGAGTCATTAGGCCTATGATGTGCTTCAGAAGTACACTCTTGCCGCATCCGGAAACGCCGACAATCACCATCACCTCGCCCTTCTTGATATCGAGGTTCACTCCCCTGAGAACATGATTCTCATCGAAGCTCTTGTGAACATTTTCGATCTTAATCATTGTATCAAACCTGGAACAACAGTGTGGCGATGACATAATCTGAGACGAATATCAGAACTGACGATGTTACAACCGCGCGGGTTGTCGCAAAGCCCACTCCTTGTGCGCCGCCTTCGGCTCTGAAACCGTGAAAGCACCCGAGAATCGATATCAGCAAACCGAATGCAACAGCTTTCACCAGCCCGGACAAGACATCCGAGATTTTGAAAAACATCTTCATGCCATTGTAGAATGTCTCCGGCTCCATATCGAGCAGGAACACGGCCACAACCGATGCTCCCAGAATGGCGATGACATCAGCATACACAACGAGAACCGGCAGCATAATCATCCCGGAGATTATTCGCGGAGTCACAAGGTAACTAACCGGGTCGATTGCCAGCGTCTCCATCGCATCGATCTGTTCCGTAACGCGCATAGTTCCGAGCTCTGCGGCAATCGACGCTCCGACTCTCCCGGCCACGACGAGCGCGGTAAACACCGGAGCAAGCTCGATGAATACGGCTTTCGATACGCCGGTGCCAAGGTACATGAGCGGAACATATCCCTCCATCTGATACGCGGCCTGCCAGGCCGATACCGCACCAATGAAGATCGACGTCAGGGTTATCAGTGGAAGCGAATTGACTCCCATGAACAGCATCTGATCGGAAAGAAGCCTGAGGTGTTTGAACTGTGCCGGCAATGATCGAAGCACACCCAGAAGCATTGTACATATTCCGCCGAGATCGCAAAAGAATGTGATGATAATGCTTCCGATATACTGAATGAATCTCAAAACGGCACATCCCCAGTGTCCACTTCATCAGCAGGAAGGCCTGCCGGCTCCTTGCGGGCAAACTCAGGATTGACGAACTGGATAAAGTCTTTCAGGAACGTCAGCCTTATTACGCCGGTTGGACCGTTACGCTGCTTGGATACGATAATTTCGGCCACGCCCTGCTTGTCAGGCGGGCAGCCGTCAGGGGTTCTCTCCAGATAATACTCCTCGCGATAAACGAACATCACGAGATCGGCATCCTGCTCGATTGCTCCCGATTCTCTCAAATCGGCAAGCTGCGGGCGCCTGTCTCCGCCGCGTATTTCGGGCGCGCGAGAAAGCTGTGAGACAGCGACTATAGGTATGCTTAGATCTTTCGCGAGAACCTTCAGTGAGCGAGATATCTGAGAAATTTCCTGCTGGCGGCTTTCAGAGGAGGCCGGGCCTTGCATCATCTGAAGGTAATCGAGAATCAGCAGCCCGATATTCTCGCGCGCTTTGAGCCTGCGAGCTTTGGATCGAAGCTCCATGATGCT
>DAOVLC010000233.1 GCA_030631455.1 Candidatus Zixiibacteriota bacterium | reverse complement strand
GAGAATGTGCATCTATCGCTCAGAACGGCTCATCTGACCATGTATCCCGCTCGGTTCTACCCTTACGGCGCCTGTCTTTGGCCCCTGTATCTTTCTCAGACACTCGGACAAGGCATCGTGAAGAGAATCTGGGAGATGTGCGCTGAGACCGGCGGTCCCGACGTCTTCCAACATGCCTTCGAAGATGCAATTGTCGAGGCGTCATTAGGCGCACAAGGTTTCAGATCAGCAATTTCGGAGTTCTGCGTGTGGAACTACTTCACAGGCAACCGGGCAATTGATGGCTTCGGCTTCGAGGAGGCAGCCTCCTACGCGATGGTGCCCGATCTTCGGTACGAAGATCCTATCGGTCTGCAGCCATTTATCCAGGATTTCAATCTGTTTCCGGTCGAATACAACTCCGACGAAACCACGTTCCCTTTCTGGCCCGACTACCTGGGCACCAACTACCTCAGGTTCAAACCGGTCAGGATCGACTCCACACTCAGGTTCATTCTGGATGGTGAGGATCGGAGGATCAAGAACCACGAGCACGACACGATCGATTTCGACTGGGCAATACGTGTTGCGAAGCTGAGCGCCGATGAAGCACTTCCCCTGGAGCTCGACCCAGTCATATATAGAAATCACGATACTGTCGCCGTGAGAAATGCTTCAACCTTCATTGATATCATTTTGGTGCTCGTTCCGTACACGGAAACCAGGCTCGAGTTCATTCATAAGGATGTGACGTACAGTTTTGCCGTGATAGACACAACTGTTCCGATTTCAGGGATATCGTTCTCTGATCCGTATCCAAATCCTCTTGTACTCTCGGAGGAGACATCTGAAGAACCAAGGTTCAAATTCAGAGTTGTTCAGCCCGGTAGGGACAACATCCGGATGGATGTTTTTACGATTGCCGGCGAGAAAGTTCTCCACAGTGTATCTTCAAACCCTGACTTCGTATTCTGGGATGGCAGGAACGAGGCCGGCGCGCTCGTGGCCTCGGGCCTCTATCTTGTTTCGATACGGGTAGGCGGCGAGAGCAGGATATTCAAGGTAGCCATTATCGAATGAGATCCGACCTGTATGCGATGGCACTGGCGGCGATTTTCGCCGCGCTTTGCTACGTTACCATGTTACCGCTGGTCGGGTTTTACAATGTATTCCTCACACTCTTCATTTGTTTCACAGCGGGAGTACTGCTCGGAGCGGGCTGGGGATTTCTGACCGGCATCATCGGCATGTTCCTCTGCTCATACTTCAATCCACTCGGTGCTGCGCTGCCTCCGATAATGCTCGCACAGATGATCGGAGCCGGTTTCTCCGGCTGGCTCGGAGGCACCGTCGGCAGACGTCTGCCGATGCGACAATACTCCGTGATCCACTTTGTATTGATGGGCGCGATGGGTCTTGTCACGGCGCTGGTCTACCACCTTCTTGTCGATGTGATCGACGCATGGCTCTGGGGACCATTCTGGGTGAGATTACAGATCGGATTGATTTCTTCTTTAGTGACAATAGTATCGAATGTCATTATATTCGTAGTCCTGTTCCCGATGCTGAAAGTCCTGAGGGGCGTTGTTCAGTATCGCAGATAGGAATACGCGTTTTGTAACAGATGATTGTTGAGATTTCGATGACGAATCGAATGCTGTTTGCAGCAACACAAAGTCTGCGAGCCATATCAGTAGTCTTTGTTCTGCTGTTCATACTTGTTTCAGTGGCGCATAGTCAATCGAATGAGCCTGACTCTCTTCGCCGCAAGATGGGGACTCTACCCGCAAAGGATACGACTGAGGTCGCCGACTCCACGGCAATCGAGGCTGAGCCGCCCGTGCAGTATCCGGCATTTTACGACAGAGAACCACGCGGCTTTGAAGCGTTCACAGGCATGAGTCGCGCAATTGACATGAGCGGCAGCAACAGACAAATGTACTATTCTCTGCGCGATGTTCTCCGGCCACTGACATCATTCTACGCCCTGAGATTCGGTCCATACGGGCAGGACTACGGGGTCACACATCTGGGATTGCCGCCATACCTGTATTCGATTTCGCCCGACCATGCGGGGTCATACCACACGTATCGATTCTCACCCTCCGGCCTGAACGACCTGAAGCTTTTCAGCATAGAGCAGGGTGATGCGCTGTTGGTAGAACTCGACAGTCCGTACTCGCCGACAGCTTCTGTTTTGGCTTATTCCGGTTCTCCGGATCAGGAGAATGCAATCACCGAACTCTCGGTCTTCAAGGGAGATTATTCTTTCGCGAATACCGATGTCCGGTTCAAGCAGCTCGTGAGCGACAGATTCGGTTGGGATTTCGATATCGGGATCGAGAAGAGCGACGGTTATATGGCGGCATCGGCGAAGGAGCGAGAGAACTATAACCTGAATCTCCACTACAAGCTGACTCCGAAATGGCAGCTAAGCTCTCGTATCAGGTTTATGACAACAGATGACCAGATGGCACAACTGGGTCTATGGAGCGGGATATCCGCAACACGCGATGGTTTCTTCCGATCAATCGAACTCGAAGCAATCTCGATAGACAGCGCTGACAATGTTAGCAGCGGATTCATTTCATACCAGACTTTCGAGGAGAAGATCAGATCGAGCCGGTTCTATCTCTGGCAGAAGCATGACGCTTTCAGAGCCGGCTTGGACATTACCAGAAACATCCGGAACTTGCAGTTACATGCTAAGTCTAAACTCCTGTTCAACAGAGTGACTTTCGATTACGGTTATGACTATTACACTCGGATAAATGTGGATGGAGGGCTTAGCTTATTCCCAGGGCGAAAAGTCTCCTACTTCCTGATCGCGCGGTATCTTTATGACTGGGGAGACATCTCTCGATTCGGCGCGGGAGCGCGTGTAAGCCTGAGGGCGACCGAGAGCTTGTCCGCATTTGTTTCAGGTGATGTCTCCAACGTGCCACCGACCGATATGGCACGATTCCTCAGACCTACAGGCTTCGACATTAACAGCGACGGGGCGCCGGAGTACAACCATAACGGAGATCGGAGCCTTGAGCCGACCAGGGTGGCTTCAATCTCAGGAGCTATGCGGCTCGACCGCGACAAATACAGTCTCGTTGCGACAGGCAGGATTAGCAGGGTCACCGATATGGTTATCTGGCAGCGTTACGAGGGAGCGATGGGTGGGCTATATCAATCGGAAGTCCGCGATGCCGATCTTTATGCCCTGACGGTTCACGGTGAGGCGTCGCCGTTCGGCCAGCTCGCAGTGAGTTCAGACTACACTTACGCACGTCTGACAAACAAAAACAGCGAGGATAATTTGTCGCTGATGCCGAGGCACAATCTTTACGGAACGATATCATGGAAGCAGCACATCGGCAGTCTCAGGCTTGATGTGTTCCCGAGTCTCGAAGCCGAGTACCACTCCGAGAACTACAGCAGCCATTTCAACACTGCCGATCTCGAACCGTATCTGATCATGCATGGCAGGTTCTCAGTTAAGATCAAGTCATTCACTTTTTACTACACAATGGAGAACATTTTCAACAACACCTACGAGACAGTCTACGGCTATCCATCCTTCAGGAGTGTCTGGTGGGGATTCAGATGGATATTCATAAATTGAGGAGGGATCGATGATATCGAGAGAGGATGCATACAGACTGGTCACCGAGAAGGTGAAGCAGATAAACCTCATCAAGCATATTCTGGCGGTTGAGGCGGTGATGGCCCGACTCGCAGAGCATCTCGGTGAGGACAGGGCGACATGGGGATTGGTCGGTCTGCTGCACGACCTCGACTACAGCAAAACCGCCGACAAACCGGACAAGCACACTTTCATCACGGAGCAATGGCTTAAGGAACTCAACGCCGGGCTTACCGATGAGATGATGCATGCTATCCGTGCGCATCCCGGGCACATTCCTTGTGAAAACAGGATGGATTGGGCGCTCTACTGCTGCGACCCTGTGACCGGTTTGATCGTGGCAGGTGTGTTGATGCATCCCGACAAGAAGCTTGCGGCAGTGACTCCGGAGTTCATGCTGAGGAGATTCAAGGAGAAGCGATTCGCTGCCGGCGCTGACCGCGAGGCGATTGCGTCCTGCGAGAAGATTGGCCTGTCACTCGAAGAGTTCATGGGATTGGCGCTCGAAGGCATGCAGGGAATCTCAGACGAGCTCGGCCTGTGATTAGTGCGCAGAATGTAGGTCAAAACTCGGAGAGTCTTGACTATTGTGCTGGCGACAAGTCACAATCCCGTTCGCACGGGAGTTGTGGGCG
>DAOVLC010000217.1 GCA_030631455.1 Candidatus Zixiibacteriota bacterium | reverse complement strand
ATGAGACCGAGATCTATCGCCAGCATCAGCATGACGAGCAGATTGAATCCTACCCAGAGAATGTACTTGTTCGAGAGTAGGGAGGCAATATCAGGCATTGTAGTCGTCGTCGCGAAGTTGTTTCATCGTGCTCCTGCTTCAGCCAAAGCCGACACTATCATCAGCATTCAGCCGCCTAATATAATGGAACCGCGATGATCGGCAACCAAAATCGCAGGGAAACGGTTTGTTATAAGGACTAACCTCGGATGATCTTGGAGACTATATCGGAGATAACTACCAAACCGACGAGTTTGTTGTCTCGGACGACCGGTACGCGCCTGATATCCTTGAAGAGCATGACCGCTGCCACCTCGACGACGGAAGCGTCTTCCTCGACAGAGTAGACGTCAGTGCTCATCAGTTCTTTCACCGTAATCCGATCCTCTTGCCTGAGAAGATTCTCGAATGGTGCAGCTTCGTAGGTGAGAGCCAGATTCGATATGAGCGATTTGTAGTCCGGCATCGCGGCACGGATCAGATCACGGTTCGTGATCACACCGACAACATTCTCATTCGAGTCCACAACCGGCAGGCCGGAGATTCGATGCTTGAAGAGCAGATTGGCGACCTCCTTGAGAGTCGTGTCCGGAGTGACAAAGAACGGCTCCTCGGTCATGATCTCTCTAACTGTCA
This sequence comes from Candidatus Zixiibacteriota bacterium, assembly GCA_030631455.1. Classification (GTDB taxonomy): domain Bacteria; phylum Zixibacteria; class MSB-5A5; order JAABVY01; family JAHJOQ01; genus DAOVLC01. The sequence continues at coordinate 3,759 of DAOVLC010000217.1, read as the reverse complement.
ACTCCTTCTTCAGCTCTATACCTGAGGCCGCGATTAGGTTTACCACATCCTCTGCCGTCTCGGCCTGAAAGATCGACGTTCTGTTTTCGGGTTGTCGAGCAAAGGTCGCTAATGCCGAAAGTGTTTGCAAATAGAATTTGGAGATATTGCGAGGGGTCAGCATCAGACAGATAATCCGGAGCGGCTCCCCGTCCATGGTGTCATCACCCAGCCCTTGTTTCGATATGCCCATCGCAACGTACATGCGGTCGACATTGCCGGTGCGTGCATGAGGAAACGAGAATCCTCGGCCGTAAGAAGTGTTCTCCACTTCCTCTCTCTCGAAAATCGAGTTTAGAATCTCTTCTCTCTCAAGGTCCGGGTATTTGGCTATGACCAGGTCGAGAAGCTCGATTATCGCATCGGACTTGGCGGTCGCCTGGAGGTTTACCTTTATCAATTCGGGTTCGAGAAGTCGGGAGAGTTTCATAACCTATGCGCTCACATCCTTATCCGGTTTTGCATTTCCAAGAAAGATCTGCGGGCAGGCTACACCACCCGAAACCAGGAACTTGACGGCCTCTTCGACTTGCATCTCCAGTGGGCGAATGTCGTTCTTCGGAATCATGGCCATGAACCCGGTAAAGGGTGTCGGCGTCGAAGGGATAAACACCGCACGGAATTCTCCATCTATCCCTCCAGTGCTTAGATCGACATCCTGAGCCAAAAATCCAATGATCCATACGCCCTTCCGGGGATACTCGACCAGAGCAACCCGCTTGAACGAGGTCTCGGACGACGCGGTGAATGCTTCCAGAAGCTGCTTTGCAGGTCCGTAAACAGTCCTGACCACCGGCACTCTCACCAGGAGGTTCTCCCATGCGCGGAAGAGTCGGCTGCCGATAACGCTGCGTGCCACAAACCCGACAAGCATTATAACCAGAACTGTAACGGCTATGCCGAGCCCCGGAACCTGATAGCCCGTGTATTTCGAGACGAGCGGGTTCAGGATGCTGTCGAGTTTCGTGAAGAGAAAGATAATAACCTGATAGCTTATAACAAGCGGGACAATTATCAGCAGGCCGGAGATGAAGCGATTTCTGATCAAACCCGTTATGGATCTGGTAACCGACATAATTGCTACCTCTGATACGAAAAGCGGTTCACAATGTCAAGACAATTGGATCTAACTTCCAAATACCGAGATAGCCTTCTCGGCCATCGAGATAAACGGCTGCGGAAAAACGCCGATCGCAATCGTAAAGATCACGGTAACGGCGATGGTCACAGCGAGCAGTGGAGCTACCTTTGTCTTCTCTCGCTCTTCAGTCGACTCGACGAAATACATTTGCCGGATAATGTAGGTATAGTAGAACAGAGCGACAACCGATGTCAGGACACCTATCATAACCAGCCAAAGATACCCTCCCGCCGCAATCGCCGATGCGAAAATATAGTATTTCGCTAAGAACCCAACCATCGGTGGAATGCCGGCCAGAGATAGGAGGAAAACGGTCATCGAGGCTGCGAGCCACGGTGATCTCTTGGAAAGCCCGGCATAATCCTTTATCTTGTCCGACCCGTACTGATGCGAAAAGGCTATTGCGACGGCAAAAGCGCCCATGTTCGCAAACATATAGCCGAAAATATAGAACGACAGCGATGATATTCCAAGTTCCCACGGTCTGGTGCTGCCAAACTGGATATAACGCGACGCGGCGACAAGCCCGATCAGGATGTATCCTGCCTGTGCTATCGAGGAATACGCGAGCATACGTTTGATGTTCGACTGAAGGACGGCCGTGATATTCCCGTAGATCATGGTCATGGCAGCGAGGACGGCGATGATTATTCCCCAGTCATCCATGAAGGCCGCGAGTGAGAATGCGCCTATGGTTATTCTGATCAGCGCCGCAAGTCCTGCCGCCTTCGAAGCTACCGACAGATATGAAGTTATTGGGGTCGGGGCGCCCTCATAGACATCGGGAGCCCACATGTGGAACGGGACTATGGCAAGTTTGAAGCCAAGCCCTGCGATTATCATCACAAGTCCGAGGAGATGCACGTCCCAGGCCGCCTTGATCACTCCCTCACCAAGTTTCGCGGAGATAACCTCTCGTATCACTCCGAGATCGGTCGAACCGGTTACGCCATAGATCATACTCATCCCGTATAGGAGGATCACCGAAGACAGCGCTCCGAGGATGAGGTACTTCAGGCCAGCTTCGGAAGACTCAGCGCTGGTCTTGCGATACGCCGCCAGCACAAACAGACTGATACTGGTAAGCTCCAGCGAGACATAGAGTGAGATCAACTCGCCTGCGGAAGCTAAGAACATCATACCGACCGCAGACAGCAGTATCAGGCCGTAATAATCACCCCTGTTGTGTTTCAGGCTGCCTGTGAATTCTGCCGAACTCGATATGGCCAGCATGGTCGAACCGATAAACACGATATTGAAAAACAGCGAGAAGCCATCGGAGATAAACATGCGTCCGAATGTTCTTCCCTGCGGAACGGTGCATACCAGCACCATCGTCACCGCCAGACCGGCAAGGGCGACATATCCCAGGATGTCTTTCCGTCCCTTGATGAAGAACAGGTCTATGATGAAAACCAGAACCGCCCATCCAAGGAGGAACAACTGCGGAGTTAGCATCGCAAAATCAGGCAGCATCTATCTTCCCACCAGAGTAACAATGTTTTCCAACGTCGCAGCCATAAGATTACCGAGCGGCTTCGGGTACACGCCTATCGCAAGCGTCAGGATCAGCAGCGGCGCTATGGTGAATATCTCTCGTGCATTAATGTCGGTAAGATGCTCCCATTTCTCGTTGAACGGACCGAGGAATATCCGCTGAACCATCCTCAGCATGTAGCCGGCAGTCAGCACAACACCGAGCACGCCTATTCCTGTGATTACCGGGTATTTGGCAAACCCACCGACAAAGACGAGGAATTCGGATACAAATCCGGACAGACCCGGCAGACCGAGAGATGCCATCGCGAAGAATGTCATCAGCGATCCGAACACCGGGATTTTCGTCCATAGCCCACCGAATGCGGCAATCTCACGTGTATGAGCACGATCGTACAGTACTCCGACAAGAAGGAACAGCGCGCCGGTGATCAAACCGTGCGAGAACATCTGGAACACACAGCCCGAAATACCTGTAATAAACGGAACCCCGTCGACATCTATAAAGAAGACTGACATTCCCAGAAGGCAGAAACCCATGTGCGAGACCGATGAGTACGCGACCAGCTTCTTCAAATCCTTCTGTGCCATCGAAACGAGCGCGCCGTATATGATTCCGACAACGCCGATTATCGCCATCATCAGAGAGAAGTAATTCGTACCGAACGGGAGCATCGGGAACGAGATTCTCAGAATTCCGTAGGTGCCCATTTTAAGCAGCACGCCCGCAAGAATGACCGACACGGCCGTAGGAGCCTCAACGTGCGCATCGGGCAACCACGTGTGGAACGGGAAGCACGGAACCTTGATCGCGAAAGCTATAAAGAAGAATACCCAGACGAGTATCTGCAAATCCGATCTGAACGCGGTCCCCATCTGGATCAGTTCCATTATGTTGAGCGTATGCGGGTCGGTATTGAAATATAGCAGAAGTATCCCGACCAGCATGAATATCGAGCCGAAGAGTGTATACAGGAAGAACTTAATCGCAGCATAAATCTTTCTCGGACCTCCCCAGATGCCGATGAGGAAGTACATCGGAACGAGCATGACTTCCCAGAAAACATAGAACAGGAAGAAGT
>DAOVLC010000406.1 GCA_030631455.1 Candidatus Zixiibacteriota bacterium | reverse complement strand
GATGACCTTGAACACCTGCTGAAAATGAAGAGCCTGGGCCGTTCCGACGACATAAAGGCATTTGGCAAAATCGAATTCACCATGCCTGTACAGAACGCCAGCCAGATCGCGCGTAGCATACAGTGTTGCGTCGTCACCCTTTTTCAAGAGGCACGCGCCAAGCTCATAATCCTCCAGGTCGACAATCAGAGCTTCCTGTGAGATCTTTGTCATATTCTTCTCGCGAAGAATCTCAATGACGTGTTCCATCTTGTCATTGTAGAAGCTCTCGCCGGTTAAGTGGTCGAACTTGATTCCGAGGATATCGTATATCCGGCTGAATTCAGCCAGCGAATACTCTTTGAATGTCTCCCAGAGTTTCAATGCATCCGGGTCACCCTCTTCGAGCAACTTAAATTCCTTTCGAGCCTCTTTTTCGAGTTCAGGGTCATCCTTAGCCTCACGGTGAAACCGCGTGTACAGATCGTACAGAGCGTATACGGGATCTCTCCGAAGTATCTCTTCCGAGCCCCACCTCTTGAACGCTACTATCATCTTACCAAACTGAGTTCCCCAGTCGCCGAGGTGATTGACCCCGATGCACCGGTATCCGAGCTTCTCGAGGATATGATAAAGCGCGTTGCCGATTACCGTCGATCTGAGATGACCGACTCCGAAGGGTTTTGCAATATTCGGTGAAGAGAAGTCGATGACGACAGTCTGGTTCTTTCCTTCATCGGAAGAGCCGAACTCACTTCCGGATGCCTGTATACGTCCAATGACTGTTCGCGCCAGCCCCGTGATATTGTAGAAGAAGTTGACATACGGGCCGACAGCCTTCACTTCCGATATGCTATTCCAATCAACATCCTGGAGTTTCTCGCCGATCTGTGAGGCTATCTGTTGAGGAGACTGCCTGAGTTTCTTGGCGAATGTGAAGCATGGCAGCGCAATATCGCCCAAATTCGTGTCGCGGGGAAGCTCGAGCAATCCGAGAATCTCGTCTTTTGAAAACTCCGCAACATCTGCAACACGTGTGCTGATTTCTTCTTTGAATATGTCCTTGCTCATCTTCCCACGTAGTCTTTCTGAGCGCCAACCGCTAATAGAAGCACCAATATAGTGTCTGAAAGGCGTTAATCAACCAAAATCAGTTCTGCCTGTTGCGTTGATGCTGTACGTTCTGCCTTCCCTTGTCTCTGATTTCGAGAAGAAGTAGTAGTATAGAAACGCCGACGACATGTAGAATCCGATCGTGATCAGAAACGACGGAGTATAGCCGTAATGTTCGATTACCCACCCGCCGAGTTGTGTTGAGACTGCCCAGGATGATGTCCATGCGATCATGGTGAAGCTGTTCGCAAGCGCGTGCATCTCCTTCGTAACCATCTCCATCGCGAAGTTAGTTCCGATAGGTTGCCCCATGTTCATCAGTGCGCCTCTGCACAAGAATGCGGCGATAACGAGCGGGATATCACCGGAGAAAGCCATGACAAGCATGAACGGAATGGATGCCAGCTCAGTAATAACCAGCGTGCGCACCATTCCATAACGCCGAACGAATACGGGTGCCACCATAGTTCCGATTATCATTGTCGCCTGCACGGCCGCGTAATATACGCCGATCTGTTCAGTCGACATCTCGAATACATCGCGGAAATAGAGATTCAGGAACGGTATAATGAGACCCGCTCCTGCGCCTACGAGAAAGAAGGGAAATGACAGCCTGAACAGCAATCCTCCCTTCTCTCTGAGCAACTTTCTGCTCAGCACGAATTTCCGTTCACTTTCCGCTGGCGGCTTCGCCCGGATCAACGCGAATGGGATCAGGGCCAGCAGCGCCATCACCATACCGCCCAGAAGCACGAACCTGTATGAGGCGATGCCCGATTGATAATGCAAAGAATACCATTCATGTGCATATCCGCCGAGATAACTCCCGATGATTCCGGCGAACATCCAGTTTGCGAAGTTGAGGCTGAATACGTAGGTACGTTCTTTCGGCGTTGTGTTTCTCATGAAGAGTGGAGCAGAAGCAACTCGCGAGAATGAGATTAATGATCCCATGAAGAACCCTGCAGCCATGACCAGCCACGGGGCTGTGACTGTGACCATGAAGAAGAACGCGACGGTGAGCAACACTGTTGTGATCAGGAGCATTCGCTTGATAGCGTATCGTGCGATTAGGATTGCGCATGGTATCGATGCGAGCATCGCCCCAATCGCCACAGATGACAGTGTCCTCCCGATCATGCTTTCAGTGAATCCCAGTTCGCGCAGGTAGAGGTTGAATATCAATACGTAAACCGCGAAGAGGAAATTGACAAAGAACGACCCGAGAAGGAAGAGCGCCACGTTGCGAGAGATCATCCGAAGATGTCTGTAGTAATCAACGATGAATTCGAGAATGCTTTTCGCCATAACTTGCGACGGAAGGGCTATACTATACCGGTGAAGCAATAATCCGCGGGACCGGTTTGATACATGACGTTACTCTCGGAGTCCCATTCAACCAATAGGCTCCCGAAATCACAGACGACCTCGGCCTGACGTTTTAGTAAACCTACCATCACACCGGCGGCCACTGTTGCGCATGCGCCTGTACCCGAGGCGTGGGTCGGTCCGGCGCCTCGCTCCCAGATTTTCAAGAGCACTCTTCCGCGAGTGGACACCTTCGCGAACTCGACATTAGTCCTGTTGGGAAACATCT
>DAOVLC010000315.1 GCA_030631455.1 Candidatus Zixiibacteriota bacterium | reverse complement strand
GATGCAACTCAATTGAAATCAGACTCATCGGGGTACGCATACAACCGGTCGGATCTCACGACGTCTATCACACTCGATCCGAAGCTGGCAGAGCAAGGTGTCGTCTTAACAGACCTGTTTGCCGGAATCGGGAGCAATGAGAGCCTCGTCAGTCAGTACCTGGGGCATCTCGTTGGCAACGAATTTGGGAAATTCGAAGCCCTGAATCTCGCGCTCTGGAATACCGGTTTATTCCTATATGTCCCTGATAATGTGCAGGTAGAAATGCCGGTACGTCTCCGCAGGCATCCCGCCGGACCGGTTACATTTCACCGTCTGTTGGCAGTGATTGGCAATAACGCCAAAGTGACTGTTGTTGACGACTATCTCGGCGGACGTTCCGGCGACAGTCCGCTGGTAAACAGCGTTGTCGAGATATACGCAGGCGATGCATCGCAGGTGACCTACGCCAATCTGCTTCGGCACTCGGATGGGGTGAAGACTTACATAACGCAGAGGACAAGAGTGGGGCGCGACGCCGAAGCTCTCTCGATATTTGCCGGACTCGGGGGCGGTCTGTCAAAAGTGAATGCCGGTTCAATCCTGAGTGGGCGCGGCGCTCATAGTCAGCTCTATGGTATGGCATTTGGCGATAAGAAACAGAGCTTCGACTATCATACGGTGCATCATCATCTATCGAGCAAATCGTACTCGAACATCGATTTCAAAGTAGTGCTCAGGGATCGAGCACACTCAGCATACACCGGATTGATCAGGATCGAGGAAGATGCCCTGGATTGTGAGGCCTATCAGGTGAACAGAAACCTGCTTCTGGACAGTGATACAAAAGCCGAGTCGATACCCGAACTCGAAATACTCTGCGATCAGGTGCAATGTACTCACGGGTCAGCAACCGGCGCAATCGATCCGGAAACACTCTTCTACCTGAAGAGCCGTGGCATGAGTGATTACGAGGCCACAAAGACAATCGTATCAGGTTTCATGGAGCCAACGGTAAGCCGACTGCCTTCTGATCTGAGGGATATGGTGCGGAAGATCGTAATGGCCAAGCTGGAGAGCGGCAGGAATGGATAGCTCGTTTGTGAAAGTATGCGACCTGAGCGATCTTGAGGAGAATAGAACGGCAGAGGTCGAGGCAAATGGGAGCAGGATTCTCGTTGTACGAGTAGATGGCAGTGTATTTGCCCTTGAGAATATATGTACTCATGACGGTGGCTCCCTCGGAGGACGGGAAGTTGTTCAGGGAGAGATCGAGTGCCCACGGCACGGTGCAAAGTTCAACGTCAAATCTGGCGAGGCGACGCAGTTACCCGCAGTAGCGGACATAAGGACTTATGAAGTCAAAGTTGAAAATGGCAGCGTCTATGTTGGAGTAGGATGACAGCAGAGGAAACTATGAGAACAGGCTTTGTGTCTTCGGATTTAGCCAGCGGTGATGCTCGCGTGCCGGACCATACCGGTCTCAGCAAAGAAGCAATCAACAGGGATTTCCCAATCCTTTCGAGGAAGATCAACGGCAAGAGACTGGTCTACCTCGACAGCGCAGCTACAACTCAGAAACCGCAGTGCGTCATTGATAGAATCGAGTCGTATTATGCGAGTCAGAACGCCAACGTGCACCGCGGCCTTCATACCCTTGCCGAGGAAGCCACGTCAGCATTCGAAGCCACTCGCGACAAGATAGCCAGCTTCATTGGAGGTGTCAGAAGGGAAGAGATAATCTACACTCGAAATGCCACCGAAGCTATCAATCTTGTCGCACAATCCTGGGGGCGGAAGCATATCAGAGAGAACGACCGCATAGTCATTACCCGAATGGAACATCATGCAAACCTGGTTCCGTGGCTGGTTCTGGCCGAGGAGACCGGAGCGGAGCTCGAGTATATCCCGGTTGATTCACAGGGACGGCTAATACTTGATAATATCAGCAATATAATCGATTCGCGGACGAAGATAGTAGCGCTGACCCAGATGTCGAATGTTCTTGGCACGATAAATCCGGTGGACGAGATAATCGAAGTAGCCCATCGCAGGAACGCGATGGTGTTAATCGATGGTGCTCAGTCGGTTCCGCATTTGCCGGTCGACGTCAAAGCGCTGGATGTCGACTTCATGGCATTTTCCGCACACAAAATGCTTGGCCCAACCGGTATCGGGATTCTGTATGGCAGGGAAAGCCTGCTCGATCGAATGGAACCTCTGATTTACGGTGGCGAGATGATAAGCGAGGTTCGCTATGACTCCGCTGACTGGGCGGAACTTCCGTGGAAGTTCGAAGCAGGCACGCCGAACATCGCAGGTGCAATCGGGTTCGCTCCCGCTCTCGACTATTTGAATAGTACCGGGATGGACAAGATTCGCGAGCATGAAATCGAGTTGACCGAGCATGCTCTCGACAGGCTCGCCGGACTGAAATTCATCAGGATATATGGACCAACAAGCTCAGAGCAACGCGGCGGTATTATATCGTTTGTCGACTCGGAGATACATCCGCACGACCTGGCACAGTTTCTTGATGCGAGTGGTATCGCAGTCCGTGCGGGGCATCACTGCGCACAGCCACTGATGGGACTCCTCGGTGTCAATTCCACCGCAAGAGCCAGCTTCTATATTTACAATACAAAGGACGATATCGACGAACTCGTATCGGCCTTGAGGGACGCCAGGAGGTATTTCATAAATGACTGAGCAACTCGACGACATGTACCGCGACATAATAATGGAGCATTACCGTTATCCACGAGGACACAAAGAGATAAGCGAACCCGATCTTGCCAACCAAGGGCATAACCCGGTTTGCGGCGATGTAACCGAGATCAAGCTGACGTTGGATGGAGATCGAATCGAAGACATCTCGGTCAATTGCGTCGGATGCGCTATCTCGGTTGCGTCAGGTTCGATGCTGGCGGACATGATCGAAGGTAAGACAATATCTGACGTGAGGAAGATTGCCGAAGTTGTGAGGGCGCTCATAAAAGGTGAGGAAATCGATACCGATCTGGACCTTGGAGATTTGGAAGCATTGGAGGGAGTTCGGAACTTCCCTGTGAGAATCAAGTGTGCGCTTCTTTCCTGGACGACATTGGTTGATGCCATCGAGGCGCGAGAAGTCGGACAGACTGTTGAGGCATCCACCACGGAATAACAAGAACGATGAAACGACATCCAGGTATTTACTTTGCGATTCTGCTGCTTCTGGCATTCGAGCCAATAGGCTGCACACCCGATACGGCAGAAGGGGAATCTAATATGATCAACGAAACACAAAGTACCGAAAACTACACGTTTACAAATCGCCTTATAGATGAGAGTTCACCGTATCTTCTGCAGCATGCTCACAACCCGGTCGATTGGTATCCGTGGTC
>DAOVLC010000025.1 GCA_030631455.1 Candidatus Zixiibacteriota bacterium | reverse complement strand
TTCTTTGGAGTTGTTTGTCTGCCGCAAGACTCAGTTCGAACTAAGTCATGCAATGATCAACGATGATTATTGCAGTGGGCCGCAAGCTGCTACCCATTCCTCGCATGAACATGGCGGAGGGCCGTCTGAGAAAATGTACGCGATCAGATACACAACATCGTCGATGTCAACTGCCGGAGATCCGCAACTGCAGTTCGCATCGCCTGACGCTGACGGATAAGGCATCGGGGGTGGTCCACCTGAGAAGATGTATGCTATCAGGTACACAACATCGTCAATGTCAATCGTCGGCTCTGCTGTGCTGCCGTTTGCATTGCCGATGTCGGTGTCACACGGACCTCCTACGCAACCCGGACAATCGAGTTCGTGGTCTTGAATCCACTGCTTGCCTTTGTCGATCAGTGCCTGAAGGTCAGCGAGACCTGTAAGACTCGAGGTCTTGACCTTGCAGTAGACAACGCATGAGTCAGGTTCCAGCTCAACATTCTGAGCGATTACGTAGACAGAGTTCCTGTCCTGCATGCTGTCAGCGCATTCTGCCACAAACCCAGTGTGCCCCGCCAGGAGTCCACCGATCTCACAAGTTTGATAACCGCTGTTCGGGTAGACCCAGGTCGCGTTGTCGAGCACGATAGCACCCGGAATGTCATGACAGAACGAAGCGCCGCCGTAGTAGTTCTCTTCGGGGGCTCCCGCAGGACCGTACTGATAGACCATCTGTCTGCTTTCATCCGCACCACACTGGTTCTCCGAGCCATCCTGACCATCCGGAATATCCCAGTCAATAGCTTCACCGAGATGAATAGTCACATTTGACTCGGTGTTATTACAGACCTTGATGCGTTCGATCAGGACACATGTGTCGGGATGAGTAGGCAGGTAGTGCTCTACTTCACCCATGAGTTGCTCGTCCTGAGTCGACCAGAGTCCGTGAGCGTACTCGTAGGTTCCGAAAGACGCGATTGTCAGCGGGCCTTGCGACTTCAAGACAGCGTTGGAGTCAGAACCGTCGAAGGTTGAGAACCAGGTATCGCATGTATCTTCAGCGTAGGTGATTATCAGTCCCTCGTCGAACATGAGCGGGATTTGTTCAGTGAACCAGTACATCTGACCCTCGGTCCCTTCCCCTCCGACACGGGGAACATTCCAGACATCAACGGACCAGCACGCAGTCGAGAGGGTTGCATACTCAGGTGGGAAGCACTTCACCGTCACACGGATAACGATCACAATGACAATCTCAATTTCACCACACGTAATGGTGATGGCGATCGTAATAGTGTAAGTCCCTTCGGTTAAATATGGCCCCACGGTGTAACTCAGGATCGCACTATTGTTGCAGCCAACGCCGATAGCTCCGCTGGTACTTTGAGGAGCAACCCACGGTGAGTCCGCAACTGCGACGTATGAGATCGGCTGGTTCCCGGTGTTCGTCAAAGTGAGATCGAACTGAGCGGTTTCAGCCACAGTGCAGCCATCTTCACCTTCCGGAGCGATTGTGACATTTACCTCCTGTGGAGTTCCAGATGCTCCGCAGACACCTCCCGGCCAGAAGCAGAGTCCCGACATATACTGAACCGGATTCTCAGTCAGCATACCCTCCTGAGGATCGGTGCGAATTCCCGCACCGGCGTCGTGATCTTCAATGAAGACTATGTGCGTGGAGTCAATCATGTACTTGGCCATAGAACCCCAGTGCTCACTCATACAGTCACCGGGCAGGCAATCGGGAGTAAATGTATTTGTGGCGTTGACCGCCGAACCGGCCACTACCGCTCCCGTGTTGGCATCGGTTGTGTCAATGTAAATCGGTGCTGTGGTACATGGCCCCCATGTAAGGCCGCCATTAGTGGAACCCGTAATGAATATATCACTGTTGGCATAGTTGCCATTATCGGCAGGGTCGGAGCAATCGATGTTCGTGTCGCCGTCAGCAGATGTGTGAGCTCCCATGCGGCTGAAGCTGACGTATATCCTGAGGCTGTCGTTCACGTTACACTCAGAGACACTCATCTTACCGGTCGACATCATGAATGCGCCCTGTGGGCAGTGGAAACGAGGCCTAGTGGCATCATACACGAGCGAAATGCACTGATTGCAGTCGTCCCAGTGCCATATTTTGGTCGCATACAGCGGAGCGCATGGCGTGTCACCGAGTAGATCTCTGAGCGGTGTGTTCCACACTATATGAAGGCATCCCTCAGTATCATACAGGGTTGTTACGTCGGTGTAGGCCTGATGTACTATTTGATCAGGTGCCAGTGCGTGTCCCTGGCTGTAGTCCGTAACGTTCGTGAATGCAGCCGTGTGATTGATGAACGAGAGACCTCCGTCGGTGGACTCAAGGTATACAACGTCATTCTGCCACTGGGTCCATCCGCACGGGTCATTAGGATCACCATCGTAATACATCGGTTTCAGCCAGACAATGGCGACTTTGTCGCTGGTTGTGTCGGATCGGACAACCGGGCAGATATTGTAAATGGAGTCGATTGCCGTTCCACAAATGGGCCATGCATCGTTGACTTTCCTGTAGTAGACGATAGTCTGTATCTCACCAACGTTCGCCCCCGTGGGTGGTCCCTCTGTTGAGATAACATGGATGATCGTGTCCTCACCATACATGTCCCAGTCGACTACAGGCCAGATATACTTGGCCGTGGCCTCGTAGTTGCCAGTGACCCATCCCTCGCAGTTGGGCGGAGCGGGTGCGCCGTCCCCGAGATGATCGAAAAAGGCAAGAGGTACCCATGTGTCCCAGTCCGCCCGGATAGCGTAAGCATCCGAAATTGGACCTTCATGATATCCTACTACAACAGCGCCCCACGATGTCACATCGATCGTGGAATAGCCGCCATTAGTTCCTGAGATCTCTTTGCCGCCTCCCGCAACTTCGTTCCAAATGAAGTTACCGGCTGCGAGGTCGTAAGCGTTGTAGACAATATGTTTCGGGCCATCAGCGTCGGGCCAGTGCATCCATACTATATGGATGTACTGATGGGTTCCGCAGTCGACGATCTGTCGGCCTATGGAGCCGTTGTGTTGGTACTCGTACCATGTGATTCCGGCCTGAGCGACAACCCCGCTTCTCGGAGTAAGGCGAGAGGGACCGGTACCATAGCTCACCTTACCGGTGAAATCCTCGTCACCCGTCATGAATGTGCTGGATTTCTTTGTGACATACTCGCCGCGATTGTCTTCTTCAGCCAGAGCCGATCCGAAGCTTAGCATCAAGGTGATAGCTCCGACTAAGCAAATAGCCCTTTTCCCGTTGGTCATGATAAGCACCCTTTCCATAAATGCTCTTTGATGCCGTATTAAGTTGGCAATATGATTCTGAATGAAACGATAGATTCACCGACATCAGTGACTGTCGAATCCAAGGTGCGGAAGGTCAATCTAACAGCTGCGGCATAGGCACCTCCTACTATTCATACGCCCCACGGGTCCATCACAAGATGTCAGCTAACTTTTCAGTTTACATTATTATTATGCCAATAGCAGACCGGAAAGTCAAGAGCAATCTGAGACTGTTTGAACGTTTGCACGGTGCAAAATCTCTCTTCGACATGTGCCCCGGGATTTTCGTTATCTGTTGCCAAGTTCGAATAACGAACTATCCGATCTCAAAGCATCTTATATGTCAATCCCAACGATAATGTCTCTTTGAATCTTCCGCCGAGATCGATTTCCTTGTCGTAGAGCAGTTGAGTGTAGAGTGATACCTGCAAGTACTTAGCGACAGATACCGTCAGCGTATTTTCAAGATTAACATCGATCGCTTTCCAGTAGTCTTCTTCGGGAAGGCCCCTTAGATCATCTTTCTTCGAATTGAACAGTGCCTTGAATAGTGACAGTTTTGATAGCAGTCCCACTCTCTCATTGAAGACGATGCTGAAATCGGTCACCGATTCAAGACCAATGTCGGTTGCCGTGTTCGTCTCCGTCTTGTCAATGTCAGGATCGGGTATGTCTTCGGAAATCAGTTCCCTGATCGCAAGTCCTAACCTTGAGATCAACTCGTCCTTTTCCGGCCTGTGCCATATTTTGCTAGCGAAACCAGTTGACAAAGTGATAAGCTTCGGATTGAGGTAGCGCTTGAGGTGTTCGGCCGACGCATCGAGAAATTGCGACTCGAATCTCACCGCAGTGTATGGGTCAACAAACCAGTCAAGGGTGAATCTGCCGACAGATTCGATATCGATCTTATCCGTCGACTTGACCGGCTTGGCCCACTTGTGTGTCGAAGCACCGGTTTCCGTGTTCTTATCCTCGTACTGAGTATGCGTCTGACCGAATGCGAGCTTAATCGTGGTCTTGCTGTTGAATCGTGGCGAAAACTGCTTCTCGAAAATGCCGTTTGCCTGTGCAATCCACGTCACATTGCCCTGCTCGCCGCCTGCCCAGTTATCGGAGTATGAACTCTGTGTCACATTGAAGATCATATCTAACGTTTTTACCCAACCGGTCTTTTCCTCTCCGAAGAGCGGTGACGAGAGTGCCGGTGTCATAAGCAGAGTGGCCACTGCAATTAACTTCCAGTGTTTCATGGTTGAATCCTCCTTGAACCAATTACGTAAGTCAAATAAGCGCCTCGAAGCCGCCCCGATCTTGATGCTCGATCAGTGGCTAACGAGGTTGCGTTCCCGCATGGATGGAAACGTTTTGTTATCTTCCGTGCAAGGATTATATTGATCGAATATGTCTTGGAGGAGACTGTATTTAGTATGAACATGCTTACTGTAGAAAACCTATCGAAATGTTTCGGCGAGATTGAAGCGGTCAAGGACCTAAGCTTCACTGTTTTGCCGGGTGAGGTCTTTGGACTTCTCGGTCCGAACGGCGCCGGTAAGACCACCACGATCAAGATCATAATCGGAATGCTCGATCCGAATAGCGGGAACGTCCGTGTCAACGGTTGCAGCGTTGCCGAACAGCCGTTGGAGGTCAAGAAGCGGATCGGCTATGTGCCGGAGAATTGCGCCCTGTATGAGAATCTTACCGCGCGGGAGTATCTGGAGCTGGTGGGCAACCTTCACCATCTCCCTCCCGACCGCATAGCCACTCAGATCGAAAGGCTGTTGACCACTCTCGATCTTGTTGACGCCATCGACAGGCGGATGACCGGCTACTCGAAGGGTATGAAGCAGAAGATCCTGTTGACCTCGGCGCTTCTTCACAATCCCGATCTGATCATAATGGATGAACCGTTCTCCGGACTCGATTCCAACAGTGCGGCTGTCTTCAAGCAGCTGATTGGTCAGTTAGTTGCCGGAGGCAAGACCGTGATTTTCAGCTCTCACGTTCTCGAAGTGGTGGAGAAGTTGTGCGGGCGTCTTTTGATTATCCATGAAGGAGAAAAACTCGCAGCGGGAACAATTAAGGAAGTTCTGGCCCAAGCTGGTGAGAACTCGCTCGAGAAAGCATTCTCTAAATTAACCGGCGTGACTGACATCGCGGATCGCGCCGCAGACATTCTCGACGCCTTGGAGTAGATCAGATCATGCCTGCTGAACATACCAAACAGAAGGTGGATTTTCATCAGCTTAAACATCTCCTGATAGTTGCCATCAAACTCGACATGCGTTCGGGCAGCCAACAGTTTGGCGGCAAAGGCTCGGGGAAGTTCCCGCCGATATTGTATCTCGTGCTCTTTCAGTTCATGATCAGCATTGGTCTAGCATTGGGTATGTACTTTATGCCGGCAAGACTGGTCAGCACGATTCTTGTCGTGACTGTGGCGATGACTTTCACGGCTCTTAACATCATGGTCGAATTCGGAAGCCTAATAATGTCGCCTGATGATCATGACATCATATCGCCGCTTCCGGTCAACTCGCGGACATTCTTCTATTCAAAGCTGATTAATCTGTTTTTCTACACGACGATTCTGACGGCGGCGCTTGGAATTGCTCCCACGATAGCGGTTCTCATCAAGACCGGGAATCCCATGTATGCGCTTGTTTTCCCGACATTGCTTTTGGCAGCGAACACTGCAACGTCGCTTGCGATTTCATCTGTTTACGCGTCGCTTCTCAAGTATGTCAGCCGCGAGCGGGTCACTTCGATCCTGAGCTATGTGCAGATGATCATGGGCGGTGTGGTCTATACAGGGTACATAGTCGTTCCGAAAGTAGTGTCTAAGAGCTTTATACAGGTTGAAGACATCACCGATTGGTGGATATTCCTGCTGCCACCAACCTGGTATGCATCATTTATTGGACTTGCCGGCGAGATAGACTCATCGCATTGGATTTGGTCATCGCTTGTCGGGCTGGCTGCGCTCGGCATGCTCTATATGTATTGCATGACATACCTTTCAATTGACTACTCCGCAAGTATTGCTCGAAGCCTGACCGCTTCAGGCAAGAAAGAACCGAAGTCCGTAAAACTGTGGCAGGGCAGAATTGGAGCTTTGGGCCGGTTTCTCAATCCCGAGGAGACCGCGGTTTTCAGGCTTGTGTGGGCGCAGTTCAAGTATGACAGCAGGTTCAAGATGACGATTCTTGCGATCGTTCCGATGACCGTGCTGTATATCTTCCTCGCCGTTGTGGACGACGGGGGAATTGCCGATCCGTTTGTCAGTGGGATAGCGGAAGCCGGACCACATTCTTTTCTCGTCTTCTTCGCTATGGGAATATTCCCATCCATGATACAAGGCGGTGTACTGCATTCAGTGTCATATCAGGCCTCGTGGATTTTCTTTGCAACACCTGCGAATCTGACTAATGTGATGCTCTCCACGAGGCGTTTCATACAGCTGTTCTTCATCCTCCCATATCTGCTTGCACTTCTTGTCGTTTTTTGCTGGTTCTTCGGAAACTTGCTTCATTCACTCATGCTGCTTGTGGTTCTCTATTTCCTCACGATGATACAGTTATCTGTCACCTATTTACTGTTTGCGGGAGTGCCCTTTTCACGTCCTGTGAAGAAAGGCCAGAATGCCGCCTCTGTTTTCCTCTCGATAATTATGCCGGTATGCACAATTATCCTGCCCATGGTACTGTTGGAGGCGTTTGTGTTCACGAGTCCGGCTGCCTACTCAGTTGCACTCGTGTTGTTGCTGGTCATGGAGCGACTGTTCAGTCGATTCACGCAGGGACGCGTTGCAGTCAGGGCCGCCTCGGTACGCTACCTGGACTAAAACGTGCCGTATCCTCTATGATACTGAATACCAATGTGTTAGGCGCACGTTAGCGCCGGAATGTTCAATTTTAGGGCTTGACAAAACGGTCAATTGTTTTATCATTATAATATTGAATTCCGCCCGTGGGGGAGAATCGACGGAGGCCTGTGTTTGAGTGGACAGTTCTCTGTTGGCTCTGCGGGTTAATCTCTTAGGTCACGCATTTTTACTGGTCACTAAGACTTGAACATTGCTGTATTACTCTCGGAGGAGATAAAAATGAAGCACGCTAAAATAATACTTCTGGCAGGGTTCCTGCTGCTTCTGACTGCCCCGGTTTACGGAGACCCGGAGTGGGCGACATTTGAGATTAAGGTGGATGGCTCCCTTGACGCCGAACCGGGTGATATTGTCCCAGTGCCGATCTATCTAACCAGGTGTGATCACGATTTCGGAGGTTTCGATCTGCTGCTGCGGTTCGATCCCGCAGTGCTGTCTGTTGATGATGTCGAGCAGGGGCAGGTTCTGATAGATTGCGGTTGGGAGTATTTCGAGTATCGTAGAGACGACGGGCCGGGTCTGGTGAGAATCATTGCGATTGCAGACACCGATATCGATCCGGGAGAGCCTGTTTGTTACAGCGGCACCGGCATTATCGTGGTGGTTCACTTCGCTGTCGATCCCGGGGCTGTGAGCAGAGGATTCGAACCGATCGAGTTCCTTTGGAATGATTGCGCCGATAACGCTTTCAGCAGTATAGCAAACGATACGATATTCATTTCCGACGATGTCATCGACTGGCACGGCTCAGTGGTCACCGGACAACCGGAGACCGGGGGCGCTTTACCTGACTGCATGCCCGGACCGCCAGAGACCATAGTGGCACGGTGGATCGAACTTACTCACGGCGGCATAACTGTTTCGGTCCCTCCGCCTCCCGATGGATGTGATCCGGATGGTGATGGAGAGGCATGGACGATGGCAGATATGATTTTCCTCATCAATTATGTTTTCCTCGGAGGTCCTGCACCGGGGCCGGTGGAGCTTGGTGACTGTGACTGCAATGGCGTCGTGAACGCCTTCGATATCTCACGCTCGCTCTGCTATATGTATCGCGGCTGCGACGATCCGTGTCCCGGGAGATAGCCGGTAGCTGGCAGGCCCATACAACACAAAAAGTATCGCGGGAGCTGTTCTCACAGCTCCCGCTTGCTTATGCTACTTGACTGGAATTAACAGTCCGGCAGACTATCACCATCCGTGTCACACGGCGCATTGCCGCCGGAGAATATGTACATAACCAGGTATACTACGTCGTCAATGTCAACCTCACCGGAACAGTTGGGATCGCCTGCCTGCAGCGGCACGGGCGCGGGTCCGGCCGAGAAAATGTACGCTATTAGATAAACAACATCGTCAATATCGACTTCCATGCTGAAATCGGCATCGCCGCACACGTAGCTACCTGCCTCGACGATATACCAGTAGGTCGTGGCCGGGGCTAACGGAGGATCGCTTGTAATCGAGTCAAGATCGCTGACAGCCTGGACGTAGTACGTTACAATCGTAGATTCGGGTAGCTGCGGCAGCAATGCCCCGTAAAGATCATCTCCTGCCTGTCCGTCAGAATGATTGCCGTCATCGAACATCGCAGTTGCGAAGAACCCATGGCCGGTGTCTGCATACAATTCCGCGGATACTATTTCGCTTTCGTCACTGATTGTGGCTGTCACGACAACCGAATGAAAAGTCATTGGAGCCTGCGGAGAGTGCGAAGTGCCCGAAATGCTGCTCGGATAAATCTCCATTACACCACCCGGTATCAGTGTTTTGCCTTCTAACCCTGGATAATCCGACTTGAAACGATAGCACCTGAATATGGCGTTACCGGAAGGTATCCCACCCTGAGCGATCATTCCCTTGGATGTAACAGGGCTGATGTACTCCCAGAGAATCTCGCCGTCGGCTGTTACTTCGAGAAAAGTGCCGTCAGAACCTGAACATACTAATGTGTTGCCGTTGGGAAGACGCTGAGCTCCTGATATCCTGTACGAATAGAAATCACTCGGAGTCTCAGTACTGAAGCTCCACGCTGGCTCTGCAGGTCCATAAGGCGCGTCGGGGAGAAGCAGGTAGTTGCCCTCGGCGTCGACAGGAGGCACAATCTCATCCACTGAAGAGTAGTCACCACCCGGACGGTCTTCACCATTATTGAAGATCAGGATATTCCCTTCCCCCGGAAGACCGGGCGCGATCCAGTGAACATCATGCTGGCCGAAGAGTTGCTTATCCTCCGGTGTTCCCCTGTGATAGGACTGAGGGTTACCCCATCTGTACATGATGTCGCCACCCTTGTCGCTATTCCCCCCGCTGTGGCCGGCTGCTTCCGCAGTCGTCGTACTGTGGTCGATCACCCATAGTTCGCAAAGGGTGCGGCTACTGATTACGATCTGATCGAGATCAGCGTTATATGCCACCGAATTCGCATGGATCCAGTCGGATCGACTGTGTGATGCGAAATTGACATCGAGCAGTTCAATGTGTTCTTCCACAGCGCCATAGTTAGATTTGGATGGGTCGAAGTCCTGAATTAAATGATCCCAAATATGCCACTCCCACACAATATTGCCGGTTGTCGGACCGGTTGGTTCAACCTCAACGATGTGTTCAAGGAACAGTTCTTCAACGGTCAGTGAAAGTGGATCTCGCCCGGCGGCAATCGCTTCACCT
>DAOVLC010000123.1 GCA_030631455.1 Candidatus Zixiibacteriota bacterium | reverse complement strand
TGCGATGCTGAAACGAATAGACTTGCGTACCCATGCGCGTTTCTTACGTCTTCGACATCAATATTCGAGAAATCATTGCTAATCAACACCCGCTCGACCAGATTTCTGAGCTCGCGAACATTGCCACGATAGTCAAGCCCGCAAAGATGCTTCATCGCGCTCTTTCTCACGGGTACGACCTTCTTCCCATACTCCCCGCAGAGATTCTTGACGAAATGATTCGTGAGAAGCGGGATGTCATCCTTGCGGTGTCGCAGGGGCGCGATCTCTATCGGAAAAACATTCAGCCTGAAGAGAAGATCCTCTCTGAACTTATCGTCGGCAATCATTTCCTGGAGATTCTTGTTTGTAGCGGAGATAATTCTGACATCGACCTCGATTGTCCCGCCACCGAGCCGCTCTACCTCGCCCTCTTCGATTACGCGCAAGAGTTTAGCCTGCGCCCTCAAATTCATGTCGCCGATTTCATCCAGAAACAATGTCCCGCCGTCAGCCTCCTCAAACTTGCCCGCTCTCGAACTGACGGCACCCGTGAACGCACCTTTCTGATGTCCGAAGAGTTCGGATTCGATCAATTCATCCGGGATCGCAGCACAGTTCACCGGGACGAACGGCATAGTGGAGCGCTGGCTCTTCAGATGAATCTGTCTCGCGACAATCTCCTTGCCCGTACCGCTTTCACCGCGAATCAGTATCCGGGCATTCGACGAGGCAGCCTTCTCGATCTTGCTCCTCACAATATTGATGGCATCGCTTTCTCCGATGAGATCGTATCGCTTTCGGAATGTCTTCTTTAGTTCAATATTCTCTTTTTGCAGTGACTGAAAATGAAGCGCATTCTCAATCGTGACGAGCACCTTTTCGAGCGACAGAGGTTTTTCGAGGAAATCGTACGCTCCCGATTTGACAGCCGCAACCGCTGTTCCAATTGTCGAATGTCCCGACATGACTATTACGGACTGCTCGGGGTATTCCTTCTTGAATTTCCTAAGAAGGTCTACTCCATCGCCATCGGGCAGCCATACATCGAGAAGCAAAACGTCGTAACTGCCATCGTTTTCGCCGACTGCATCAGCAAAGCTCTCAGCCGTTCCAACGGAATAGCCCTCCCGCGAGAGTGGTCCGGAAAGCGATTTCAGAATACTCGTCTCATCGTCGACTATCAGGATCTTCTTCTTCACGATATCCTCTCCGCTAGCGGCAGCACGACAACAAACCTGGCACCTTTCGGATCGCCTTTCTCGTATCTGATCCTGCCGCCATGATCGAAAACAATCCTGTAAGCTATCACCAAGCCCAATCCTGTACCGCCCTTCTTGGTCGTGAAGTATGGAGTGAACAGCCTTGCCACCCGGTCGTCAGAAACTCCCGGCCCGTCATCTTCCACAATCACACGGGCTATGCCTTTTCCCAACTCGCCCGTGACCACAACCTTGCCGTCGGCTCCCGAAGCCTCAAGACCGTTCTTCACAAGGTTGAGCAGCACCTGAGAAAACAGGTCTGCATCTATCTCGACCGGAACATCACTCTTAGGCAGCCTTAACGTCAATCGCCCGGCTCTGATCTCTTCACCGTAAATCCTCAATGCATCCGCTACGACCGGTCGAATGTCTTTCTTCGTCATGACGGGCGTTGGCAATCGTGCGAACTGCGAAAACTCATCGGTGAGCCGCTTAAGTCTTGATATCTCCGAGCCAATCGTCTCGACTGCGTCGTTCAATATCTGGCTAAACTCCGGATTATTCGAATCGTAGCTTCTTTTGATATCTTCGATAGATACCTGGATAGGTGTAAGAGGATTCTTGATCTCGTGAGCGACCTTTCGCGCCATCTGATCCCATGCTGCAATCTTCTCGGACTGAACCAGCTTCTCCTGAGACCTCTTGAGACGGTCAAACATCGTGTTAAACCCATCGACTAGTGTACCGAGTTCGTCCCTGGCAAACCAAATAATCCTGCGTTCGAACTTGCCCCTGGAGATCTCTTCAGCCGCATGCACCAGTTCTCCGATGGGAACAGTCAGATGCCGCGAGCTAAAGTACCCGATCACTCCGGCTAACAGTATTCCGCCTACCGCAATAAGCGCGTAAAGCCACAGGATTCTGCTAAGAAGTCGCTCGACCTTCGACTCCGACAAGAAGGCAGTCAGACTTAACTCAGCGGCACCGTCAATCGTTGGAAACCCAATCCTGAGAGCATCACTCTCTGAAGAGTCGAATTCAAGCGTCGCGCCGGTCAGATTCTCAAGATCTGCAAGGAAGATCCTATCGACAGTCTTGCCGCCCTGCAGGTAGGCAATGAGATTACCCTTGTAGAATATCGGAGCCGATGCCAGCATGTAGATGGAGCGATCACCGGCTATTTTCAGCGTTGTCAAACCTGATCTAATACCAGTCGAATCGGGCGTATCGTATACTGGCCTTGTGATTCTCGTATCGAAACTCGAGTAGTCCCCGGATCGTGCGATCAGCGTCGAGTCAGACGATATCAACTCAACAAATGACAGTTCCAACATCTCATTGTAGGCCGTCACCTTTTCGATGAGTGCCAGCTGATCGATATGCCCGTCTCCATCCTTCGTCAGCAAGAGCCTGGTCCATTCAAGATCGCCGGCCATTACCGTCAGCCTGGAAGAGATATCATCTTCGAGAGACGCGAAGTTCGACCGCACGAGACGTTCAACAACCCGGATATCGTCGGCACGCATTTCCCCAAGCTCACGATGAGCGAGTGAAAACAGAATGATTACCACCAGTCCGAGTGGAATCGCGGATGCGACGAGCGAGTAGATCGTGTACCTTGTACTGATTTTCATTGCTTTTCAACCTCGATTCTCGTGAAATCCACTATTCCACCGGATAAGAATTCGAGGGACACGACACGCTGGGAAACCGCGATGTATCTCGTCGGTCTGTAAAGCCACACTCCGGAAGGCGTGTTAAGATGAATATACGCGATTCGACGCATCGCTGTCTTCCCCGCCTCCGTATTGCCGAAGCAGCTCGTGAAGGACTCGCGGAACAACTGTTCGATCTCCGATGAGTGAAAAAGCGATCTGTTGGATTGGATCCTGCCGAAGTCGCCGTGAAAATACGATTGATATAGGAATTGAGCCCCGGTGCCGGCAGGGTCTTCCAACCGCGCAATCATCATGTCGAAAGAACCGATAAACGTCTCATCTTCGGAACTGCCTGCGGAATACGGGCTGTCATACACGGTGACCAGGATATTCTCCCGTGCAAGGATACCCCGAATATATTCTGCGGCTCGAACCATCGCAGGATCATTCGGATCCATCACCAGAAGAGACATGAATTCTGGCAAATCGTCGATTTGGTGCAACAACTTCCGACCCTTTCTCGGATCGTGGGCAAACGGCAGAGTTATACTACTCTCTGAAAGTACAGGTACGAAATCAATCGGTGTTACCATCTGCGCCAACGGGACGCGACAAAGCGACTCCTTGTCAACCAGATAACTCACAGCGGTCGCGAACAGGTTGTCGGCAAAGTACGGCCTGCTGTTGTTGACGCTGAGAAACACTGCGGCGTTCAGTGTTTCTGACATCACCTGGTAGCTGTTCTCGAATTTCTTCACGTCGTAAGGCGCGATTTCAATGATGTCGGCCTCTCCGAGTTCGAACGCAAGCTTGGCGGCTTCGTATGAATCGTATAGCTGGAGCACGATTGTGTCGACTGAGCAAGTGCTGTACAGATCACGTCGTCCGCACAGGATTATCAGCGAGTCCGACATGTCTGCTATACGATACGCGCCTGATCCGATTGCGTATCCATGCAATATCGCGTCAGGGCTGCCGACATCGATCAGATAGAATCCAGGAGCGTCAATACCTGATAGTTGTCGCCCGCAATAGCTTGGAAAATCTGTCTGAATATTGAACGGACTTGATTTGACGCAGTATAGTGAGTCATCTACCAGATCGAAATGCTCGGCCCACACAGAGAACGGCTGTTTCCTGTTGCACAACCATCTCAGCGATTCAATGATAGCATCAGCATCGACAGATTTGCCATTCGAGAAGCGCATCTCTTTGTCAGGCCAGAGATGCCAGACCGAATTACCGCTCTCATCCACCTCGATTCGCTCGACAAACTCGCCGTGGCGGCTGTACAGCGCCTCGCGGAAGTCCCAGTCAATCAGGCCGACAGGCGCTCTGTCGACCGAAAGCGGCAGCCTCGTAAGGGCCCACCTGACACTCTTCCCCGACGTGCGAGAATCAGGCAACATAACTGCGGCCATCCAGAGTGTATCACCAACCTCGATCGTTCGGGCGATTTCCGCAGATGGTTCGATCCTGCACAGATCATCACCCAACCATGTCAGGGGCTCCCGGAGATCGGTTCCCCCCCCCGAAACCCGATTAGCCAGCCAGTTGCCGGAAATACCGGCAAGGCGGCCAAGCGAAAGGTATATCCTCCCGTCGATTTTGTACACAACCACCGCAGGCGTCTCCCCGCCGCTCATGTCAGCGCTGATCCCTGCCGACAAAGCTAAAACGTAAATATGAGCAGAGAAAAGCAGGGCAAGAACAGTCTTTAAAGATATTAACATGCCAGCATTTAAGTGATCTCTTTTTTCAAAGTCAATCCAAAAAGGGATTGACTTTAATTGCAGGAACCGATACACTAATCTTGAAGGGAGTATCTATGTCTGATGTTCATTTGAATACCATGTGCGATGTAGCTGAAGTAGTCATCCAGAATGTTCCGGACAATCCGGGTATCGCCGCAGACATATTCGGAGCGCTCGGAGCCAAAGGCCTGAATGTTGAACTGGTCATTTCGAGTCCCGGCAAGAGAAACCGCGCTAATATCGCGTTTGCGGTGAGCGAGAAGGATGTCGATGCCGCGATTGAAGTCGTAAACAACATGAAGGATACGTTGCAGTTCGACTCGATCTCATCGCGATCCAACATTGCCATCCTGACTCTATCCTGGCACATGCTATCCGGTCAGCCCGGCTCCGGTGGCAGACTCTTCTCTGCTCTTTCCAGAGCAGGCATCAACATCGAGGCCATAGCGACATCACTCTCATCCATAAGCTGCATGGTGAAGGTGTCGCAGATAGATGAGGCCGAGAAGGTGTTGAAAAAGGAGTTTGATGTAGTCTCTGAAGCTTAGGATTGGGCAGGTCCGATCCTGTGCTCCAGCCAGGTCTTTTTTCCGTAATACCAGAGGAATGCCAGGGTACCAATCGCTGCGGATAATGTCATCGCAACCCAGACCCCGATCTCTGCCCATCCTACCGCATGTGCGAGAAGAAGTATCAGCGGGATTTCCAGAATCCAGTTGCCTCCTATGTTGAACACCATGGCCGGCACGTTCTTCCCGGCGGCCGTGAAAACCTCCTCGATCGCTATGAACATCCCGATAAACGGGAATGCGAATGAGGATATCTTCAGCAGGATGACACCGGCCTCATGCACCTTTCCCGATTGATCGCCACCAGTCGCCT
>DAOVLC010000230.1 GCA_030631455.1 Candidatus Zixiibacteriota bacterium | reverse complement strand
TAGCAACGGATACTTTTCCACATTGAGACGGTCTCTTCGTTTATCCGTGGCAAGCTGATTGCGGGTGATTCCGGAAGCTACCAGTTCAGCCGATAGTCCGGATTCTGCGAGTTGCCGAGCAGTCTCGACCTCTGCGAGCACGAGATAGCCCTCGGCAACGCGGGCTACCGGCTCGACATCGATCGATGCGAGTCTTTGCGCATCTTGAGCGCTCCTTATAGTCACCTCATACAGGCCTGCACCGAATGAAGTACTGCCAATGAGGAATGTGATCAGCAGAGTCAGGCATCTCACGCAGGTCATTTGCTGTCCTCCTCTTGAACTCATCGGCGCGCACCGCAGAGCCGCTGTCGAATGGCGATAGTCGCACTCGCCGGTTAGATGTCAAGCCTACCCGGGAGAGATGAAGTGATTCTCCCATACACAAACTACGCAGTATTGCTGATATGTCAAGCGGCATTCGCCCGCTATCAACAATCCGGCACTTCGTCACCGTCGATATCGCATGGCAGGTTCCCGGCGGAGAAGATGTAGTTGATCAGCCAGACCGCATCATCGATGTCTACACCGCCGGAGCAGTCGGCATCGCCCGATTCATACGGCTCTGGTTCAGGTCCACCTGAGAAGATGTAGTTAATCAGATAGACTACGTCATCGATGTCGGCTTCGCCGCTGGCATCAGCATCGCCACACAAATACGGCTCCTGGCAATGCAGCATGCTGACGGTGAAGTCGTCGATGCCTGCTTCAACTACCGAACCCGGATCAACGTCTGAAGCTTCGATACGTAATCTTAACTGGCTCGTGGGCTGCATCAGATCATTCAGCCAGAAACTGTACTCAAACCAGCCGCCGCCAGCTTGCTGGACCGGGCCGACAGTCTCGACAGCAATCCAATCAGCTCCCCCGTTGCTCGATAGCTTGACCTCCATCACATCCTGATTTGGGGCGTCTCCGGATGAGTTTGAGTACCAGCGGGCGTAACTTATCTGCACCTCTGCATATTCTGAAACATCAATAACGGGAGAAATCAAAGCAGTCCAACCATCATCAACGTCAGAATTCCCCAGCGTATTATCTGTAAGAAAGCACGCTCCTGAGCCATCATAGTCGGTCGGCGGGTCACCACGCTCACCGCCGCCGGCAGGTATTCCACGCTCCCATGCGCCATCAGCCAGACCCGGATCGTTTTCAACAGTCCAGCCCTTATCGCCTTCGAAGTCATCATGGAAGACGGCAACCAGTTCACCGACAATCGCAGAGTACGCATCAGTCGGTGCATTCGCGGGCATGAAAATCGTTCCGCCCAACACAGCTTCCGCGCTGAAGTAGAACTGCGGAGCATCACCGCAGATGGTCGGTGGCAGGGTAGCCTCGAAGAGATCATCGCCTAATGGAGCAAGTGGCAGGGACGAATAGTCGCCGTCATCATAACGATAATGAACCTGTGCAGAACCGGGCACATACTCGTCCAGCCCACTAGTAATCCGAACCGGGATCGTAATGGGATCTCCGGGCTCAATCTGCTCAGGTGTTCCCTCCGGAAGTCTAATCGCCATTCCGTGGAAGCCGAGCCCAAGATCCGGATTGCCCCAGAGTGAGCTCCACTCAAATATCTCGTAACGAGTGCTATTCCATAACCCCCGCGTGTACATCTCCTTGAGCGCCCACTGAAGCGCCTCGCCAACGGTGTAATCTCCCGATGTAACACACGTAGTGAAAAAGTAGTCAAGGCTCTGGCTCGATCCGTCGTCAGGACCTGTCCATCCGGGACAACCATACGCTACCTTAGTCGCGCCAACGAATGCCACCGCACCCTGTCCCAGCATGGCCTGACCTATGTTAAGATAATCAGTGTCAGAGTTGCTGCACGCGTCTGCAAAGATAATAGCAGGCAGACTATCGTTCAGCTGGCTGCAATCACTGGAAGAGATGAATGCGGGCGAGTCGAGACCGAGTATGTGAGTCGACGTGGGAGAACCGTGTCCGGCCCAGTTAACGAATGCATAGCGGCCACTTGGCCAGACCGACATCACGTTACCCTTCAGAAGTGGATAATCGCAGGCGAATGTAGACCAGTAGTGTATGTTCTGTTCATACATTCTCGTCATAGTCCAGTCAGACATCCAGGGCTGGTCAACCTTCGCCTCCATCATCACTGCGTTGTCAGTGTCCTCCCAGAAATAAGCTCCCAGGAGGAGTATGTTCTTCTTGAACGAAGGATCCGAGTTCTGTTCATAAGCGACAGATTTCTCACAGATTGCGAGTACTGTAGATGGATCACTCCACGGAATACGGCCAACCTGCACCTCAGGATAGAAATCGACAGGATCCGAATTCTCGCCCCATCTATGATCCTGATCAGCGTCCCACGACATGCTGTCCGGCAGCGACAGTTCCGCATAATAGAAGTCGCTCTCAGGCATGCCGTAGCCCAGGTCCTGCCAGCAACGACGCATGGGCACATCGTCATAATGGCCAACTATCAGAATAATTTCAATACCCCACTGATCTGAGGGATACTTGTCTCTGAGGAAGTTCCTGATTTTCTCTGCGAGATCGTAACCGTCGTAGCCGCCACCGATCCAGTCAGTCGTGACAACCTCGACCACCCTGCCCTTCGTGGTTTGCCAGTCAACCAGGGGCGTGACGGAAGGAACCAGTGATTCGGTAGTGATGACTACGTAATCATGGAAGTCTCTGCTATTCGCTGATGCCGAATACCAGTTCTCGGCCTGCTCGTAATTGAGGATGATATCCTCTGCAATCTGTTCAGTTCGTGTCCCACCGCCTGCTGCATGGTCCTTGTACGAATCGCTCTGGGGAAGTTCGTAACTCAGTTTGACGGTGACTCCGGGATAGTATGTGAGTCGGCCTGACTGCGGACGATAGGCAAATGGTGTGACCCTAACATCTATGAGATTGTACTGCCTGTAACCAGCGGCCCGCACGAAGTCTGCGGCTTTTGCCGGATACGGGTCATCACTCCCATAGACTGATTCGAAATTTCTTTCGTAGGTCTCCATATCTCTCTGATAAATGGAAGGATCCTCGTCACCTATTACTCTTGGCTGTCGTGTCGGACGTACGTCGTAGACTCCCGGTAACAGTACCCCCTCCCCTGTCTCGCAATTCAGCTCGACCATACGCGCCCCGGGCGGGATCGCGATCGAGAATATCCTGGAGGGCAAATTCGGCTTTCCGGGAATAAGCAGACGTCCATAGCCCTCGACGGAAATGTCATATCCATCCTCGGCTGTCTCTATTTCGTATTCTCCAACCGGGATAGTCACACTGACCGTCTCCAGACGAGTCGGTTCGCCGCTGTCGCCAGCAGCTGTTACGCCGCCCGAAAGCGCCAGAATGGCCACGATGATGCATGCAAAGAAATGGTGTTTCATTATTACAGTCCTCTCGATGGGTTCTTCTCCATGCGTACCTAACACGTGTTAGGAAGTATACGAACAATATCGCAATTGTCAAGAAGTTATCCTGACCGCTCTCTACACGGGTGATATCTTGAAGAGTGTGCATATAGACAAGAGGTGTGTCCTAATGCCGCTTGACAAATCCAATCTAACTCCTAAACCAATTGTGTCAACCGAAGTCGTCAGGTCCATATTCCCGGCTATACGATTAGCGCGAGATTCGTCATCAATGAGGGCATCGGTAATCAATTGCACCCGTGGCCGATAGGTGGCTGGCACACGTTTTGTCTTCCATTCTTTCCCTTGCATTTTACTGGCGGGCTTCCGCACAATAGTCTTGGCCAATGGGAGATAATCGAATCCCACGCTGGTGACTCCTACTGGATCAACCTCGTACAGAATGTCGAAAATACCGAGTTTTCTGTTACCCGCAGCAATGCCCTATTCACCTTCGATAACATCAGCCTTTCTTCATACCACTGCTACTGCCAGTCCCCGGGTGACGCGGATGGCAACGGCGCACTTGATATTGATGATGCCGTTTACATTATAGGTTACATTTTCTCCGGCGGTCCCGATCCGACGCCATACGCTGTTGTTTCCGGTGACGCTACGTGTGACTGCGTTGTCGATATCGATGATATCGTTTACCTGGTCAGCTACATCTTCTCCGCTGGACCCGCGCCATGCTCATGGTCAGACTCGACGTATACAACATCGTCGGACAAAAAGTCTCGACATTGGCCAATGAACTCATGGCAGCAGGCACCCACACCGTTTCATGGAACGGCCGAACATCAAGTGGTGAGCCGGCAGCGTCAGGTGTGTATTTCTACAGGATTACGGCAGGAGATTTCACGGAGAGTCGTA
>DAOVLC010000070.1 GCA_030631455.1 Candidatus Zixiibacteriota bacterium | reverse complement strand
GTTCATTTTCTCACCCGTCGGTAAAGGCTCAATCAGGCCAACCTACACAGATTGCGGCACATCGGATGTCATTCTGTTCGACTACGTCTGCGGCGACGCTGACGGAAGCGGCGAGGTAGATGTCGACGATATCGTGTTAATGATACAATGCATTTTCGCTGACTGTTGGGGCATTCCGATTGAGCAACTCGACGCCGATTGCAGCGGTGATTTCGATATCGATGATGTCGTCTATCTGATCCTGTACATCTTTGCAGGCGGCAATGCGCCTTGCGACACTGACGGCGATTCGGTGCCCGACTGTTAGATTCGCCCGCAACCAATAAACATGCAGATGTCTTGCTGTCGCAAGTCTGTCTTAGTGTGTATTTGCGCTCCATCATCATTGGTGTATGGCTATAGAGATTGCCACAGCCCAGTCCATAAAGCGGTTGACGACAGCCTCCGATAGTGTTTATTGTCTCAGGAAGCAGAACCAGACTCGTCGAGTGAACGGCGGAGTAGTTCTCCGCGGAAACCGAGTAACGGGAGAGACTAATGGGATCAAATCATAAGATAATACCTGCAGAGCGAACCAGGGACATCAGGTATGCGGTTCGAGACATCGTCGTGCTTGCCAACGAGGTTGCCAAATCCGGCAAAGAAATGCTCTATCTCAACATCGGCGATCCGAATATATTCGATTTCGAGACTCCACCACACATGGTCGAAGCGATCCACAAGGCACTTCTCGATAACCGGAACGGTTATGCGCCTGCGTCCGGTATTCAGGAAGCTGTGGATGCGGTGGAGCGAGAAGCGCATCGCAAAGGGATCGACAATATCAATGACATATTCGTCACTACCGGCGCGAGCGAGGCAATCGAAATCTGCCTGTCTGCTCTTGCTGACGAAGGTGATAACGTACTCACTCCGGCCCCCGGCTATCCGCTGTATCAGGCTGTGCTTGCCAAGCTTCAGGTCATTGAGAACGATTACTATTTGAATGAAGATAACGGCTGGCAGCCGGACATCGACGACATCAAGAGCAAGATTAACGACCGGACTCGCGCTATAGTTCTGATTAACCCGAATAATCCTACCGGATCTGTATGCACAAATGAGACAATGCTGGAGCTGATCAAACTCGCCAAGCAGCACAATCTCGTGATCTTCTGCGACGAGATTTACGATAAGTTGATACTCGATGATAAACCGCATGTCTCGCTTGCATCTCTCGATAAAGATGTGCCGGTTATTACTTTCAACGGAATATCGAAGTCATATCTCGGGCCGGGACTCAGGATCGGCTGGGGAATTGTGAGCGGTGACAATGCTGTAATGAAGGACTACATCGCCGCAATTAACAAGATACTCCGTGCGAGGCTTTGCGCAAATCACCCGATTCAGTTCGCGGTCAAACCTGCGCTTGAAGGCGACCAATCACACCTGAAAACCGTTAGAGAGAAACTACGCAGTCGTCGTGATCTGACCACGAAGATGCTGAACGATATTCCGGGGATATCATGTGTCAAGCCGGAAGGTGCTTTCTATGCGTTTCCGAGACTGCACATCGACGGTTCCGACGAGCATTTCGTGAAAGAGTTGATCAAGGCAACGGGTGTTGTGGTTGTGCATGGGAGCGGATTCGGTCAGGTACCCGGCACACAGCATTTCAGAGTGGTTTTCCTGCCACCTGAAGACATCCTCAAGAAGGCATACGCCAGCATCGCAGATTTCTTCAAGAGTTATGTTTCACAGCACGCGCGATTGACAGTTTGATGACTTGTAGGGCAGGAACCCCGTCTGCCCTGAGTTTTCGAAGGGTGCTCCTGCCTATTCTGCTGACTTGCGAGCTTTGAAATATGCCTGTATCCGCTCGGCGTCTTTCTTGCCGACCCCGGGTATTTCGCAGATTCGCTCGACAGATGCAGCTTTCACCTGCTTGACGCTCTTGAAATGCTTCAGCAGTTTCTTGGCTTTGGTAGGTCCAACTCCCTCGATCTTCTCCAACTCCGTCGCTACCGTACGTTTGCCGCGAAGCTTGCGGTGGTATTCGATTGCGAATCGATGCGCCTCATTTCGGATTGTCTGAAGCAGTCGAAGGCTCGATGACGACTTAGGGATCAGCAGCGTTTCCTTCTTATATGGCAGGACGATTTCCTCGAGCCTCTTGGCGAGACCGATCACATTCGTGTCGACGTTCAATTCGGTGAGGACTTGAAGGGCCGCCGATAGTTGTCCTTTGCCGCCATCGATAATAAGCAGATCAGGCTTCACTTTCTGTTCGCCGATCAGACGACTGTAGTATCGCCGAACAACCTCTCTAATAGATGCGTAATCATCCTGGCCGACAACGGTCTTGATCTTGAAATGCCGATACATACTCTTTCTCGGCTTCGCCTTAACGAAGTAGACGAGCGATCCGACTTTATCAGTATGCCCGAGATTCGAGATGTCTATGCACGCAATCGACATCGGTGTTTTCTCGAGGCGGAGATCCTGCTGCAATTCGAGTAGGGTCGAGGGCACCCGATTCCTGTAACCCTGTTTATGCACGAGAAGCTCATCGAGCACAAGCTTGGCATTTGCCCCGGCCATGTCGACAAGTTTTAGCTTCTCACCTCGCTGCGGTATCTTCAGGCCCAACTTCTTTCCCAGTCGTTTCGAAAGCCACTGTTCGACCAGTTTCCTGTCCTCGATCTGACAGGACATATAGATCTCCTCCGGAAGGTTGGCGGCGTGCATGTAGTACTGTTTGACGAATGTCCCTGCAAGCTCACTATCGCCGGTCTCCGGTTCTATCTTCAGATAGAAATGCTGCCTGCCGATCAGGATTCCCTCACGCACCTGCAGAACAATACACGCAGCATCGCGTGCGGCTCGAGCAAAGGCAATGATATCGCGGTCGACACACTTGTCGGCAGCTACCTTTTGCTTTTGGCGGATACCCTCGATTGCGCGTATCTGGTCTCTAACTTCGGTAGCCGCTTCGAAATCCATACTCTCGGAAAACTTGATCATCTTTTGATTCAGGCTGCCGATTAATTCCTCGGATCGCCCGGAAAGAAACAGGCAGACGCTGTCGATCTGCTTTCGATAATCTTCTACAGATATCAAACCCTCGCATGGTCCCGGGCAGCGGTTGATCTGATACTCCAGGCATAGTTTCTGCTCTTTGCCCTTCGGATGAGGAATCGTCAGGCTGCATGTTCTAATCTTGAAGAGCTTGACAAGGAATCGCAGAGTGTGTCGCATCGCACGGGCATTCGTGTACGGCCCGAAGTACCTCGCCTTGTCCCTGTACAATCTCCGAACGACAAGAACTCTCGGATACGGTTCGTTCGTGGTCACCTTTATGTATGGGAATCGCTTGTCGTCTTTGAGATTCACGTTGTATCTGGGCTTGTGCTGCTTGACCAGATTGCTTTCGAGAATCATCGCTTCCATCTCGGTATCGGTGACGAGAAACTCGAAATCGTGGATACGAGATTTGAGCGCCAGCGTTTTCGCGTCATGCACTTGACTATTTTGGAAATATGTTCTCACTCTATTGTTGAGGACCTTCGCCTTTCCGATATAGATGATCTTACCTGACCTGTCCTTCATCAGGTAGACACCTGGTTTCCTCGGGAGATTCTTCAACTTTGTGGAATAAGGCTTGTCGGGCATGGTCAATCGGAATTAAAAGCGACGGAGTATGCGACATACGCCACGAGCGCGAACAACACCGTCGGCAGCCAATAGACGAACATAATCATCACATGCGTCTCCTCTGGAGAAACAAGGATATCGTACATAAGTTCGCCATATAACGCTCCGCAAGCGTACATGATGAAGTAATACAGAAAGACCATCAGACCGCCCGCGAGAATGCCCTTTCGAAAATGGAGCGGGCTTTGCACGATCTTATACGATAGAGCCGTAATCAGAACGTAGAGCAAGACCGGGTGGCTCAGGATCGGAATGCGGCTGTAGACAGCGATCAGGCTGACGTTACTGTTGTCCATCAGGTTGGATTCAGGCGGGATTACAAGATCGAGCTTGACCGCTGAGAGCACAAACGCGGCCGCAGTGATGAGAAAAAAAACCGAAACCGCTCCAAGATTCGCTCGGAGCAGGCGCCACACACCAAGTCCTTGCAAGCATCTCTGCCTGACCATCATAAGCCAGAGTGACCACGAGGATGCCAGTATCGAGACAACGACAAGCCAGTCCCAAAGGCTTGAACTCCCCGAAATCGAAATCGGACGAGCGACCGATGGAGCAATGTAGAAGAGCGATCCGAATATGAGAAAGACCAGGGCATAGCTGACCGCGAAAGTAGTCGATGCCGACTGGCTGTGCGACTCGGCCATGCTACCCCGTGACCCTGCGGGCTCCTACGTATGACTGCCGGTAATACTCCTCGGCAAGGGACGAAATAACCACCCCTCTGCTCTCTGATGCATGCACGAACTTGTTGTCACCGACATAAAGGCCGACATGAGAAGCATGCTTACCATTCAATGAGAAGAAAACAAGATCGCCGTATCTCAGATCGCGAAAGCTGACCCTTCTCAATGTGTTGAACAGTTTCTTTGTCTTGGGTGGGAGGTGGAGATTGCTCAAGTCGCGGTAGACCGCGTAGACAAGCCCGGAGCAGTCGATACCCAGCTTGCCGTATCCGCCACTTCTGTAAGATGTCCCGAGATAGCCTCCGATTATCTTCCGCATTCGATCCGTATCAACGGAAAAATCACTTCGCCCTGTATCGCTAACCTTCGGCTCGGTGTAGCCGGCACCCGTGTCGGCGGCAGGCTTTGACGGGCCGGATGAGTAGCGGATGCTCGGCTCACAGCCGACCAGAGCCACTACTACTGCTAACATAACCAGAAACCACTTCATACCAATGCCTCCTCGGTAAGAACTTAGCCGGAGCACCGGTTTGGTGCAACAAAAAACTCGGTATTCAGTTGCTCACCAAATAGCGGGGTAGTCAATCTGAAATCTTGCTTTGTAGTAAGTTCGCGCAGCAAAAAAACCGGCAAGAAGTATCAAGAAATACAGCGGGAAGTAGATACATGCAAAGGCTGACAGCGCCAGAATCGCCACTTTGGTGGAAGTTACTACGTGGTTTATCTCACGTGTACTGAGGGCGCGAATGAAGAATGGAAGCGCGATTATGCCGGAGATAAGGCAAGCATGGTCCCCTGCCATCTGCGCCGTAATGACAGACATAACGATCAGGAAGGTGGTTGCCTGCATTGTTGTCTTGACTCCCCATCTCACGCCATGAGTGATCTTGCCCGTTGCCTTGTCTCCGTCACGGTCCGGAAGCGTCGTGTTCAAATAGATAGCGCCGACTCCGCAGAGATAGGGTACCGACTTGATGGCGGCTTCGAGTGAAATCACATCGAGAAATGCCCAGCCGATGAGAAACGGAATCATGCCGTGTCCGAATGCATTCGACCAGTAGCCGTGCGAGGGCTTACCCTTGAAATTCGTAAGCGGGAGCGAATAGAGAATCCCAAGGACCAAGATGATGGCAAAGAGATAGCCGACGCGAGTGCTGATGTAGAAACCACCTGCAATCGCAACGATATCAAGCAGGATTGTGAAGGCGTATGCGGCGGGAATCGAGATCATTCCTTCGGCAAGGTAGAAAAGCTTGCTGTTCTTCCGATCACATTCGATGTCATGAATCTGATTGAATGTGTAAACACCGGCATACAGGCAGGTTGCAAAAAACAGAAGCGCCACAAAAGACCAGTCTATCTCAAGTATACCGGATGAGAAAAAGGGTGAAGCACCTTCCCGCACGTTCGCCGCCCTCGTGCCGAGAATTACGATTGTCCAGACTGGTGGAAAAAGAGCCGGTCTTGTGAAGAAGATGTAGTCGAAAAGTTTCTTCATCCGGGTCAAGTCAGCTTTCGAGTGTCAAACCAGACCAGGTTCCGAGCGATGCGGGAAACCCGGCACACAATTCTCCACCGGCCTCTACCGGTCTGACCAATATTGACAATCTGCACGTTATGTCAAGCGCAAAGATTTGATCAACGATCGGACAACTCTTTCTTGACATCATGAGAACGGATTAGTATGTAGAGTGTGAGATTAACATCATGACTGCGGCCTCGTGGTGCCGTGACGATCGAGTGGAGTCGCTGTAATGTGACAACCCAACCAGGAAAGCTATGTATGTCGAATCGAATTGAACGGAGAGTCGGTGTGCTGCTGTGCATTCTCGTTGGCTTCGCTCTATTAGGAAACACTGCAACGGCGCAGTCAAAAGTGGGACAGGAAATTGCACAATATCTGACTTGGATCAATTCGCCTCGCGCTGTTGGGATGGGCGGTTGCTCGGTGAACCTGGTATACGAGCAGGCCGGACTGTATAACCCCGGTGCGCTTGGACTTTATCATCTGACAAGATTCGCGAGCCTTTCGTTCCCGGGCAAAGTCGAATGGGTTCCGGGAATCGAAGGTCTGAATTTCGGGAGTTACGGAGTCAGTGGGGGACTGTCGACGAAGTCTTTGCGGAAGAGCAAGATTCTGGGAGCAGATGTCAGCGTAGGACTGGGCTATTTCAGGCGCCGTCTTGATTCCGGGTCCCTATATGAATATTCTTACGAGCCTATGGGCTTGGGCATCTTCGTGTTCGATGAGTCGTGCCATTCGTACTCGTTTGGGATCGGAATCGAGCAATACGCAAGACTTGGTCTCGGCTACACGTATAAAGTCCTCAAGCAGCAGTGGAGCGATTCACGGTCGGGCGGTTGGGAACGGAGTTCCGACGGTGTAGGTGACTTTGGAGTTCTGTTTGAAGTGCCTTTCTCAGGGATTCTGCCACGGCGCAATGGCAGAAGTACCGCAGACTCTATGTATATGAGCTACGATTTCACGGTATCGATGGCGTACGTGATCCTGAATATGGGCACACTAGACTACGATGGTGGGCCGTACTGGCTGCCGCAAACGCCCAGAGCTGGATTATCATGCTATGGAGCGCTACGGCAGAGTCAGCTAACTCTCGGCTCAGTCCGATTGAGCTATGAAGAAGATGCGGATTCGTGGATTAAGAGATACGGTACGGAGATCGGCATCATGGATATTTTTGCGATTCGTCTGGGAAGAATCGAAGACACTTCCTGGGACGCGCAGCCAATAACCAACACTGTCGGATGGGGAAT
>DAOVLC010000427.1 GCA_030631455.1 Candidatus Zixiibacteriota bacterium | reverse complement strand
GCGATGTCAATCGTATCGAGATAGCCCTGGCCGATTATTGAAGGGTGTGTTTCCCTGAGGCCACACATGCCCTCGAACGGACCCGTTGTCCTTTTTGATTCGTGAAATATGCTGGGTACGACATAGAAACCCAGATATACTTTTTCCAAATCTATCTCGCCGATATTCTGCATACTGTAGTCGATCAGAACGAAATCCTGAGCGTAGTCCGCGCTCCAGGAGTAACTTTTCTGTGATATTCTCAGGTTAAGCGGGATATGTGGACGACCGTCCTCTTCGGCCGGGACCCAAATTGGATCGTCAAGCGTGTCAGTGAACTCAGCGACCATGTCGAGATCGGACTTGGCTCTGTCGTCGTATTCCGGATCAAACAACCTGTTCGATCTTCTGTGGATGCGGCACTCAGGCTCGGAGCATGGCCACATCTCACGGCCCTGACACCATCACCCGTTAGGGAGTGGTCTCCAGCCGTACGCCGTCGATACAACAGTATCATGGTCTACTATTGCTCCTACCCACAGTCCGGCGAAAGCAAGGTAGTTCGACTTACTGCCGGCTGGGAACTCGCACGAATGCGCCGCTTCACCTGTTTCGCAGTCCAGATAAGCCCCCGACTGACTTCCGAAACATCCGAAGTTAGTGACGGACAGAAACATGTTGTTGCGGTTGTGCGTGCATACCTGCGTGTTCGGTGTAAATGCACTTGTAAGCTCTGAATGGCCGACCCTTGTAAAAGGGATCAGGCCGGTCGAATCACAGAGCTTACCACCGATCAGGTCGGAGACAAAGATCAACTGAACGACAGCTAATGCTGATAGGAATAACAGTCGCATAGATCATGACTCTTTGCTACGAACACATTCTCCCTCGTCCGGAGGCTGTGCTCTGGGTTGCTCGTAAGTCGAACATGTCCGTGTGATTAACGTAACACTGTTGTGCGGTTCTGTCAATAGGAAAGAGGCTCCTGAAGTATCCGACAAAAAGTCGGAGGCCAGCCCGATGGCTTGACCATCAGTGACTGACCTCCGCGCGATGTTCACGGATACCCACGAGCCGTGATTCCCGGCATCGGCCGGTGGAAGCCTCGGAACTTCCAGAACCTATCGCCAGAAGGACCCGGTTCAGCAGGATATCTTCATCCCACTCAGAGAGGTGTCATCTTTTGTCCGCTAAGCCGGGGCAACGGGAGTCTCAAGGCGACTTTGCTCGAACAACGATACAGGTCAGGGCGGAAAAGGTTCTTTACAGGTAACCGATCAAGTTTACGTTTCTGTAGCTGCGACAAACCTAAAAATTGACCCACATCGCGCGAATAATTCTCCCTGAGACACGACACTTCGCGGGATGGATGCGCCTCATGCTGAGTAGCACGAGATGCTCGCGATGTATCGGTGGCCTCGTTTGGACAAAACGTTCCTCCATCTGCCAGTTCGGCTAAACCGGGTCTGTCACGGCCGGCCCCAGAATGACCGTACAGAGTAGCCGAACAATTATCTGCTCTATCAGTGCGACCAGGGAATTCCGACTCCCGGATCGAATGATTCTTCATAATAAACACGGGCGGACGAACTCGCCTTTTGGAATCTTGCCCGTACGCACGGTGCAGCGCACCGAGTCCGATCCGCTCGCGTATTTTGGTGATTGCCTTTTCTGTCCCCCCCGCAGTGATAAGGGCTTGCTCCTGCTCATCTTCTGCGACAAATGATTCAGGCAATGTTCCAAGGTGTCTCATGTTTTGGCCTTTGGTGTACGGTTTCTCTCTCAGTTCGAAACCTAACTCGCGTTCATCTGGACATGTCATAACCAAAACTGTTGTAATCATCAGCCTTTCTAATTATAAGTATAACATACGCCACTGTCAGAACCTGACAGTGGGAATGAGAAAAGTTCAAAAAAACTCAAAAAAACTGCGAGGTCACGCTGGAAATGCATGAAATGGCCGTAACTGCCGATATTACAGTATGTTAACTTATCCCGCAGGTCGGATTCCCAAGCCTAACGAGAGTGTTTGCCAGTCAGAATCTGCCCGCCACACTGACGGATTATTCGCCGGCGGCGACCAAGTGGACGTTTTTTAGCACACTTTCCGAATCTGCTCTCGCAAGCTGATCGAATAGACACCGGATTCGCCCGCAATACGCAGCGTTATCATTAATCGAACACACGATTGATTTGCCTGCTGTGGTCTTTAGGAAGGAATCGCCACAAGTCGGGGCATCAGAGACTGAATTGGGACCACCTAATTGCAGGCAGCCATCAAGAGAGCTATTTCAGGAAATCCCGATCGGAGAGAAATCTGCACTTCCTATGTCGAACGTCAGAATTTGACTATCAGGATGCAACTTCGTCGATTCACAAGGTTGACAAATGCCTTCTCAAAGAAACTTGAAAACCTAAAGGCAGCTCTGTCAATTTACTTTTGGCACTATAACTTCTGCCGGATACATTCAAGCCTAAGGGTGACGCCCGCTATGGAAGCGGGGGTGACTAATCGAATATGG
>DAOVLC010000424.1 GCA_030631455.1 Candidatus Zixiibacteriota bacterium | reverse complement strand
TATTTCATCCCTGCATCATCTTTCCATCCTGCCGATACAATAAAAAACAGGCAAAATCGAAGGAGAGATGATATGGGATTGCTGCTTGAGGTAATCGAATGGGTTGATCTGAAATCTGATGATATGATTCACAGGATTCCCGAAGAAGGGTCGCTTGATATCAAGCTCGGCGCGCAGTGCATCGTCCGCGAAAGCCAGTCGGCGGTGTTTTTCAGCAACGGCAGGGCATGCGATGTTCTCGCCCCGGGACGGCACACGTTGACTACTCTGAATATCCCAATAGTGACAAAGCTCCTGTCCATCCCGTGGGGATTCAAATCGCCGTTCAGGGCGGAAGTCTACTTCGTAAACCACAAAGTGTTCACGAATCTGAAGTGGGGGACACGTGACCCTGTCGCCTTCAGAGATAGCGAACTCGGCCTGATTCGTCTTCGCGGCCATGGCACCTACACCTGCCAGATCAAAGAGCCGCTGGTGTTTCTCAACCGCATGGTCGGCCACCAGGCGCTCTGGAGCACGTTCGACATCGAAGACTATCTTCGCGATGTGATAGTAGCCCGGATGAACGATTGGTTCGGCGAGAATCTCAACACGATCCTCGATCTGCCGGCGCAGTACACCGAGATGGCTGAGGAAGTAAAGAACATAATCGGCGAGGAGTTCTCGAAATACGGCTTGGAGTTGATCGATTTCTATATCACCGCTATTACGCCGCCGGACGAAGTTCAGTCGATGATCGATGAAAAGTCCGGCATGGGTGCGGTCGGTGATCTCGATAAATTCCTGAAGTTCGAAATGGCAAAGGCATTCGGATCGTCGAGCGCAGGCAAGTACGCAGGCGCGGGTGCAGGTATCGGCATGGGCGCGGGTGTCGGTCTGATGGCTCCGATGATGATGTCGAAGGCGCTTACTCCCGAACAGACCGATTTCAAGACCGAATCGCTTCCAACAGTGACCTGCACGGCCTGCGGTGCGGACACCCCGGAGGAATCGCGGTTCTGTTACAAATGCGGCAATCAGGTTATCAGTGTCAACAGGTGCGGTAGCTGCGGAGAGCAACTGCCCGCGGAGGCAGTCTTCTGCCTGAAATGCGGTCACAAGCTTACCGAATCTTTGACGTGCTCCGAATGCGGTCAGAAGTTGCCCGACGGAACCAAGTTCTGTTTCAACTGCGGCAAGAGAACCGACGAGTAGCGAAAGTGTCCGGTTACAGGCTCGGTATCAAATGCTGCTTCTGTGGCGGTTCTCTCGAAATCGACGAGGCGAGCCGCACCACCAGATGCAGCCACTGCGGATCAGTTCTTAAGATCGTGCGCGAAGGCACGGTCAGAGGCTACTATGTCGATGATGACACGCCCAAGCGAGAAGTCAAGTTTCTCGTCGACCGACATCTGAAGAAATCAGGCGAACCTCTCGTCTCACGCTGGGGCGACATATCGAAGAAGTATCTCCCGTTCTGGCGGATCAATGCCATCGTCTTTTCCACATACGAAAGAATGACGGGCGGTCGTATCGAGTACGATGATTTCCGGCCGGAACCTGTCGAAGAGTCATCGCGCACGGAGGTGAGGATCGTCCCGAAAGAGATCAGCTTCTGCGCAAATGACAGCGTCGCGTGGGGAATCGAATCTCTTGGAATCAGGACACAGGTTCTCAGGCTCGATCCACTTGACAACGAGTTCTATGAATCGAATGATCTCCTGCCGTTGACTACAGACATTGAACAGGCAAAGACCCGCTTCGATCAGGCGATTCGGAGTACGGCAACTGCCGTAACGAGACTCGGAACGGACGTTGATGTTACCGCCATCATGCCTGAGACAATGCTGATCTACTTTCCTATATGGATCGCTGAGTTTACGAATCGATCAGGCAGACATGTAGCCCAGCTTGATCCGCTCGCGAAGCGAGTTGCCTCGATCACTGATGGCGGATTCGAAATGCCTGAGCAGAATTTCGCAAGCTCATTCAAATGCGATTCAGTTCAGATAATTCCGCATCGCTGTCCCAACTGCGGATGCGATCTGCCTGAGTGTGAGAGGTCGGTGACGTACTACTGTGCGAACTGCAAACGGTTGTTTATGGCGGAAAAGCTCGAATACAAACAACTGGAAGTGAAAGTACCGTCGGGACTCGACAAGGAGCATCAGCTTTTTCCGTTCTGGGTTTTCGATCTCGCGGTATATTCTGCGGAATCGGAGGCGGACGGACTGTTTCAGGCGCTGAGTCTCATCAGGTTCTCTCACGACAGATTCTACATCCCCGCATTCAACATTGTCAATCCGTCGCGGATGCTGCGTTTGGTATCGCACTACAACAAACGGAATGACACTTTTGCCTTTGAGAAACATCCCACAAACAACTATACTTTCGCAGACGTAACATTGACGCCGGAACATGCTGCAAGCATGATCGTGCCGATCAGAACCGCTTGAATAATGAACAGCCAAGCAAGCACGCCGCCCATCGCAGTGATCCCCATCTGCTGGGAATATGCATACACTTCTGCCATGAGCCAGTAGCCG
>DAOVLC010000103.1 GCA_030631455.1 Candidatus Zixiibacteriota bacterium | reverse complement strand
CCTTGTTCAGAATGTACCGCGGCTCCTCCAGAAGCCCCATGGCTCTGGCCGGATTGCAGGAATCATGGTACGTCGGTACGAAGTGATCATTTCTGCTCGGATCGAATTTCAGTTTCTTGTTCCTGATGAGGTCAGCGGTGAATTCTGCAATGTGAACCATCCTGGTCGACCTGGTGTTTTCGAACTTCGTGCCGGTAATCGGCGATATCGGCAGTTGGAGGAAATCAGCAGGGCCGTTCAATGTGTCCATATACTGATGCATGACACGCCACATGTGACCGCATTCTCCTCCGATGATCCATTTGACGCCGAGCCGTTTTGCTTCCGCGTAAACTTTGTTGTTCAATCTCTTCATGGCTTGAGCCGAATGGAACAGGCCGAAATTCCCGCCTTCGGATGCGTAAGCACTCCAGGTGTAATCAAGTCCGATCTCGTGGAATAATTGGAGATAGCCAAGCAGCGTGTAGTAGTGCGGGGTCGCGAAGTAGTCAGCCGACGGCGCGATGAAAAGTATCTCTGCGCCTTTCTTGTTGATCGGAGCCTCTACCCTAATTCCGGTAATCTCCTCAAGCTCATCAACTGCGAAATCTATGCTGTCTTTGAAACCATGCGGCTGAATTCCGAGATGGTTACCCGTCCTGTAGCAATTCGCCACTGGGGTCGTTATCCAGTCGATATTAAGACCGACAAGGTTGAGAAGCTCTCGCGCCATCATCGTGATTTCGGCGGTATCAATACCGTACGGACAGAATACAGAACAGCGACGACACTCGGTGCACTGGAAGAAGTAGTAGAACCACTCTTTCAGGACATCGACCGTCAGCTCTCTCGCGCCGGAGATCTTGCCCATAATCTTTCCGGCTGCCGTGAAGTCGTTTCTATAAACAGATCGCAGAAGTTCTGCCCGAAGGACCGGCATATTCTTAGGATCGCCCGAGCCGATGAAGTAATGGCATTTGTCCGCACAGGCGCCGCATCTCACACAGATATCCATGAAGATTCTGAGAGTCCGGTACCTGCCGAGTAGCACCTTCAGGCCGTTTAAGATGATCTCTTTCCAGTTCTCTGGCAGCTGCCAGTCATCTTCGGTCGGCTGCCATTTCCTTGGATATGGGAAACCAACGTATGATGAACTGGCGGGTACTGCGCCGTAATTGTAAAACCCCCTGCGGAATTCGGCAGTCGGGTCCGTCCAATCCGTCTTCGGAGGTTTATGATCTATCCGGATAAGTTCTTCCGGTTTTGGTGTATCTTCAGGCATTGCTTATTCCTTCTCCAGCGGCATGTCTGCTGCCTTCATGACATCCCTGAATTCGTCTTCCCACTCTTCGTACGTGTGAACCTTCACCGGGTAATCCCACGGGTTGACATGTCTCTTCATCCTGTTGTTATTCGCGAGATTCCTGGTCGGGCTCATGAAGACGCCCCCCATGTGCATCAGTTTGCTGACCGGGATATATGCGAACAACACAGAGATCAGGAAGAAGTGTATGTAGAAAATAGCACCGATCCCGTCGGGGGGTGCGTTAAACGAGAAACCTACAAGGCTGGTCGCAAGCTGCTTGACCGATACAATATCGGTCTTAGTGAAATACCGCATCCAAACTCCGGAAATGCCTATGCCGAGGATCAGAAAGAGAGGGAAATAGTCGGCTGCGAGCGAAATATAGCGTATCTTAGGATCAACAACTCGTCTCAGGAATAAGAACGTTACGGCAGCCAGCAGGATCGCGTCGGTAGCATAGATTATCGGAAGGCCGATCTGGAAGAATCCGTCGAGATTCTGAATCCAGCCGACCCAGAACGGCACCGGCTCAACGAAGTATTTGAAGTGTCTCAGGAAAATTATCAGGAACGACCAGTGGAACGCGAGTCCGGCGAACCAGAGATACTTCTCCGCCCCGTAGACAAGCTTCCCGCCGTCCTTAAGATCGAGCTTGGTATTCCTGAAAAGAGACCGGAAGAACAGAATCTCCAGTGCCATTCTCCCGATGACGCCCAGCGTGGTGTTTGGGTTCTCCAGGTTGCTATTCTTGATCCATGGCAGCGATTTCTGCTGACCGCAGGTCGTCGGGATTCGGAACGGAACAGGCGAACTAGCCCACTTCAACACGCGATAGACCACGCCGATCGTAAACGCGGCTGCGGCCAGATATGGAACAATCACCGCGAAG
The DNA here is from genome assembly GCA_030631455.1 of Candidatus Zixiibacteriota bacterium. Taxonomy (GTDB): domain Bacteria; phylum Zixibacteria; class MSB-5A5; order JAABVY01; family JAHJOQ01; genus DAOVLC01. The sequence goes on along the minus strand of DAOVLC010000103.1, from coordinate 3,677 downwards.
AGATAAGTGAGCCCTGCCATATCCGCTCCCACCCAGGCAATCAAGATCAGTACAATGACTACGATGAGGGAAAAGACAACTCTCATCTACAACTTCCTCCCTGTACTATTGAACGTATGCATTGTTATCGTTGTATCATGCCGTTACTTCTGAGCCTCGATATCTCCCTTATCGCATCGATCCGCCACCTGCACGGATCGCTTTTTTATCTCATCTGTCCTGATCTGGTGAATTCGTTCGCGACAATTCATGTAGGTCTCGAAAGCGAACAGCGCCAGGCTGTCTATTCGAGATTCGAATTCCAGAAGATCTGCAAGCATATCTTTGTCCGGAGACGACTTCATCAACATTTTTCGGATCATTCTCTTCAAGGCGAAGCAAAACTCCACAGCCTGGCTGGGGGAGAAATCCTGAAGTGCGCGAATCTTCAGAATGTTGTCGATGGAAACGAGAATCTTCTCCCTGTCCATTTCACCGGTCAGCTGATCGAACAGATTCGAAATATCAGTGGATATCGTGTATCCAACAGGATTCGCAAACCGATCTCTTTGGGACTCAAGGAAGCTCGAAGTGTCCGACGGGTAGGTATCGAAGACCTGGCGAGTCCACCGCTTAACAATGGTTTCTCTGTTCTGTGTAAGGAAGGTTTTCAGCATATTAGTCTGCCATTGTGGTTACATATTGTAAGTAACAAGGCGTATGAGAAAACTCACAGTAGACATCTCCAATCCAAGCCGAGATTGCGGCTTATTTCACAATCACACCTGCTGAGAATCAGCTGCCGCAAGTGTCCAGTTGCCGCGTAATATACTAAACGGCAATAGCCTTCGTCAAATAGATTGTACGTTTTTTGCAGAATTAGTCAACCGGAATATCGGACTTTTATATGTATTATCCGGTCACCGCGATTTTCGAAAAGGCCTCTAATTGAGACAATCCGGTCCCAGAATCGCCCAGATATCGGAAAGCCCGAAGCGAAATCGCTCCGGGCTAATAGTTTAACCAGTCAGCGTTTCTTATACGCAGCCGGTTGGCTTTGCGAGGCCTGCGACCTTGCAGGCGCCTTTGGCCGGTCCTGACGGGAACAGTTCATAGACCTTCTTCAGAGGGAATCCGGTCTCCTTGCAGAGCTTACGGATCATCGGGGCGATTCCGAACTTTGCATAGTAATCTCTCAGATAGTTCACAAGATGCCAGTGCTCGTCGGTCATGTCCTCGACACCTTCGGTTTGTGCAAGCACCTTAGCGACCGCTTCGTTCCATTTTTCAGGTTCCTGAATGAATCCGTCCTCGTCGACTTCGACAGTAAAATCACCTACGACCAAGTCTGCCATTTCGCATCCTCCGTTCTAACGTTAGATTAACCTTATATTCACTTCCTTCAGGAGTTCTCCACCACATCAATGCATCTCTATATACCCGCATGGGCAGTACTCGGCGCATTTCTTACAGCCGTTGCAAAACTCCATCTTAAACTTGTACGGCTCACCTTTGACGAGCGGTTTGATTATTGCGTTATCCTGGCAGTAGCTCCAGCATGAACCGCAATCGAAACACTGGCCACAACTCATGCACCTCTTAGCCTCGCCAATCGCATCCTCCTGCGCCAGAGTGCCGGTTATCTCGAGGTTCAGATCCTTGAACCGCTCCGCGACAGACATGTGGTTAAGCTCGACCCGTTGTTTCTGCTCATAGTACGTGAGATACATCAGTTTGGAATCGATTACGCTCATATCCTGGCCATAATCGGCCGGAATCGGTTCACCTGTGATGCTCTCGTGAATGGCGGCAGCAGCGCGCCTGCCGTGATATATCGCAGTGATTGCGATGTCGAGATTTATGTTGTCACCGCCGGAATACATGCCGTCAATCTTCGTCTTGAACTTGTCATCGACCTTGATCCAGTCCCTTCCTTCGATCAGATCCTCGACTCCGGTGAAATCGGGCGCTTGACTTATTGCCGCGATCAGTGTGCTGAAGTCGAGGTCAAAAGTGTCACCATCAATGGGTACAGGTCTGCGTCGTCCTGAGGAGTCCGGCTCGCCGAGTTCCATGCGCTGGCATTTCATTCCGGTAGCCTTGCCGTTACTGCTGTAAATCTCTATCGGAGCCGCGAGAAACTCTATCGTGACATTCTCCTCGAGCGCGCCCTCGATCTCCTCGTCGATAGCCGGCATCTCGGCTTTGGTTCTGCGGTACAGTATGGTAGCCTTCGCACCGAGCCGGAGCGCCACACGGGCTGCATCGATCGCAGTGTCGCCGCCACCGATCACGACCACTTTATCGCCGATATCTACTTTCTCGCCCTCATTGACACGGTGCAGAAAATCAGTGCCGGTGAACACATTCTCAGCATCCTCGCCCTCGACCCGGAGCTTCAGGCCTTTATGCGCACCGAGTCCGACGAATATCGCCTTATACTCTTCCTGCAAGTCGGAGTATGGGATATCTTTGCCGACCATCGTATTCAGCTTGAGTTCGACTCCCATGTCGAGTATCCGGTTGATCTCAGCATCGAGGATATCCCAAGGAAGGCGATAGCCCGGTATACCGTAACGCAGCATTCCACCGGCCTTGGGAAACGCCTCGAACACCGTCACCTGATAACCGTGCCGCGCGAGATGATATGCACAGGACATGCCGGCAGGGCCGGAACCGACTATTGCGATCTTCTCGGCTCTCTTCTCATCCGTAAGCTTCTTCGGAACGAGTTTCTTCTCCAGACCAAAGTCACCGATGAATCTCTCGAGGCTGTTTATCCCGACCGCGCCTTCGAGCGCCACACGGTTGCACTCTGTCTCGCAGGGATGAGGACAGACTCTGCCGCAAACCGAGGGGAACGGAGTGGTTTCAAGGAAGAGATGCCATGTTTCCTCCAGCACCTGCTCGTATGTCTTCTCGTAGTCTTCAGCCTTTGAGATCGTCATCAGAATCTCTCTGATCTGATTATGATTCGGACACTTGTTGATGCAGGGAGGCATCTTCTCGATCAACTTGGGTCGCAACGACGAGGTCTCGACGCTCGATCCGCCGGAAGATCGAGACATCCCTCCCAACCCCTTCTTCTTTTTCTTCTTTACTACCTTGACCATGTTGTTTCTCTCTTGCTATAGATGCTATCTTACTGCAGGTCTGTCTATCGCCATACTTCTCAGAGTCAGACTGAGTGAGAAAAGATCAGGGGGCAACTCATAGGGCATTTCTCCGATACTGATGCTCCGTTCAAGCCGACTCGGCTTCTGGCTTCCCCATGACCGTCTTTTCGAGTTTCGGTGCTCTCCCATAAGTGCAAACGTCCAAGTTCTAACTCCGCAGCATTTCAGCCACAATTACGTAAATTAGATAATAATCCCGCGATTGGCAACATATTTCACACGTGCATTCTGCCAACCATAACCGACACTGTCGTAATTCTCTATGCCCGGAGATTCCTCGCCTGACCCCTCGGCAGACTCAGATTCCGCTGCGTTTTTTCCCTTCTCAACCTCATGATACTCGTGAGCCGCCTTGACCATCGCCTCAGCCCAACCGGCGACCCCGTCGGCATGAATATGGGTGTAACATGCGAAGGTCGACTTGTGCACAAGCGCGTCTCTCCCCTCGCCAACTCCGACACCTACCTGCATCTTCATACACGACTTCAAATCGCGTACTGTATTCGCAGGTCCTGAGTAGTG
>DAOVLC010000415.1 GCA_030631455.1 Candidatus Zixiibacteriota bacterium | reverse complement strand
GAGGAGGCTGACGGTGGCACGTTCTTCCTCGATGAAATAGGGGAGATGCCGCTTTCGATACAGGTGAAGCTGTTGCGGGTTCTTGAAGAGCAGGAAGTCGTTCGGCTCGGCGAGACTTCAGGCCGCAGAGTTAATGTAAGAGTCCTTTCCGCAACGAATCGCGACCTGAAAGAGGCGATGGAGAAGGGCGTGTTCAGGCAGGATCTGTATTATCGTCTCTCCGCTCTGACTCTGAGAATTCCGGCTCTCCGTGAACGCCGTGAGGACATCCCGCTTCTGATCGAGCACTTCCTGAATCAGTCCGACAGGAAAGTCGAACTGTCGCCTGAAGTGTTCAACAGGCTGCTCGAGTACTCGTGGCCCGGCAATGTCCGTGAGTTGGAGAATGAGATCAAGAAACTCGCTCTGCTGTGCGATTCGAGTGATGTTGTCGATGTGAATCTGCTATCGAAGAAGTTCTTCAAATCAACTGCACAGGATTCGAGTCCGGAGATTCCGGAGCTCGACATAAAGAGTGAGGGTTTCTCGCTCTACGGATATCTCGAATCGTTCGAGAGAAAGTATCTCGCGAAGGCTCTCAAGGAAAACAAGTGGGTCAAAAAGCACGCAGCCGCGACTCTCAAAATCCCTGAATCCACATTACGCCTCAAGATGAAGCAATACGGCATCCAGAAACCGTAACTGACTAATCTTCATATGATTCTCGTATACCATCCAAACCGGATGGTTTTTTTGCGGGAATCAAAATGGGTTAGTCATCACCTGTGGATAAGATTCGGTGCTATATCGGCGCAGATGATATCTTCAGCTAATCCGAGAAGTACCACGTGTCTTCGATCTTCTGAAACTTGACTTTGTGACCCGGAACCTCGACTTCGACAACCTCGTATGTCGCCTTGGTCGTATCCTCGTTGAACTCCGGCTGAATGGTCTTCGATTCCTTTAGTGCTCTCACAAAATCGAGTTTGAAGATCTTGAACTGGTTCAATACCTGATCGATTACTCCGGCTGAGTCGATTCTCGCAAGGTCGTCTGGTGGCGTGAATTTCTCGAACATGGCTTTGATGCTGTCGGCCTCAACTAACCTGATCGCCTCGTCCATCGCCAGTATCAGTACCTCTTCAGGTGTCGTAGGTGCTTTGACTTCGATTGCATCTGACTCACCTTCCGATGATTCCCCGCCGCAGCCGGGGAGCAGAAGCAGGCAGGTTATAGCAAGTACGGATGTTAATCTGATAAAAACTGACATTTGAATTCCTCCTGTTATCTGATGTGTCTGGTCTTGACCTTGTTCATCTCCTGTTTCGTCAGGTCTTGACTCCGACTGCGTCTGAGGTGTGACCTGACGTTCACACAATAGTCAAAACTCTCCGAGTTTTGACCTACATTCTGTCACGCTCTACTTGTCCGGGAAATACCATCTGTCATCCATCTTGATGAATACAAGATCATTTGGCCCGCTCTGCACTTTGTAAGTTGCCACAGTCTTATCTTCATTGAATTGGGGCCGAAGCGACAGCGCCTCGCTCAGAACCAGAAGCATGTCATCCCTGAACATATTGTAACGCCGCGCAACTCGGTTGAAACCGCCGCTCTCTTCGAGCTCCTTTATTCTCGTTTCCGGGATGAATTCGAGCATCATCCCCTCGATGTCGTCGTTCTTGAAGTATGCGATAACTTCTGAGATGACATCCTGTAACTCCGCTTCAGTGGTACCTGACGCGAATTCCATTCTCGGAACCTGAATTTCCGGCTCGGGCTCCTGCGATGTCGTGTCCTGCAATGTTGCTTCCTGCGATTCACTTTCGGATGAATCACCACCGCAACCGGAGACAACAAGCAATCCGACAGCCATCATCATGAAGACCAACTTGATAATACCTCTCACGTATCTCCTCCTATTTTATTCCGTAGGTCAGGTTCCGAAGCTCACCCTGTGAGCGAGAAACCTGACACGCTCGCTCCTCGCGCTGGCTGTAGTTGTAGGTCAGATCTCGGAATTCGGCGAAGCCGAATGGAGAGACCTGACTATTCGGGCTCAAACAGTCGTTATCCTTTCAGCGCCTCCACTGTAAACAAACCTTTTAACTCATCGAGCATGAACTCGCCGTCTTTGCGGATAAGAACATCATCGAAATACATCTCGCCGCCACCATGATCGGCATCCTGCATCCTGACCAGATCCCAGTGTATCGCGGCCTTGTTCCCGTTGGGAGCCTCGTCGTAACAGCAGCCCGGTGTCAGATGGAACGATCCGCCGATCTTCTCGTCGAACAGCGTGTCCTTCATCGGCTCTTTGACCATCGGATTTACACCGATCGCGAACTCGCCGACATAACGCGAATTCTCATCGGTATCGAGAATCTTGTTCACCTTATCCGCATCGTTATCCGCCGTCGCCTTGACAATCTTGCCGTTTTCAAACTCGAATCGTATACCCTCGAACACTGTGCCTTCATACAATGACGGCGTATTGTATTTGATATACCCATTGATCGAGTCGCGCACCGGCGCGGTGTAGACCTCGCCGTCAGGAATGTTGCGATGCCCGTCACACTTGACGACGTTAATGTCCTTAATCGAGAATGTCAGGTCGGTATCTGCGTCCTTGATATGAACCTTGTCGGTCTTCTGCACCAGCGCGATAAGCGGATTCATCG
>DAOVLC010000221.1 GCA_030631455.1 Candidatus Zixiibacteriota bacterium | reverse complement strand
CCTTGTTCAGATACTTGACCCTCATGTCTACATCGTGCAGGAAAACGCCATACGTCCCCTGTAGGATCCTGCACGCTCTCGGTGCGTAGACGCTGTTGGGATAGCGATTAATCAGCTCCGTCAACCTGTCGATTGATTCGGGTCCGGGCAAAACCGGCCAGCCATGATCGGTAAACAACTCGTACGCTTCCTTTTCCTCTTCGCTTGCCGATGCAACAGTCAGTTTCAGCGTGTTTGAAACAACAGGCCCCGGATAGAAACAGGCTGAGATAGTGATTTCTCCCTGCAGGGGAATCCGGTGGAGATAGGTTGCAGCTTTAGAGCACCTGTATGCCTCAAGCAAGTTAAAAAGACCGTAGAGAGTGTCTCCCCGGATTAAGTCATGCGATGGTGGAGAACCCAACAGCTCGGTTGTATTTCCCATATACGGAAGCGTGTCGATATCGTTCTGGACCACGGTGAAGTGGAACCGATCAAATTCGGGATTGGGTAATGGAACATTGACCGTATCGTCACCATGATTGAGCACCAGAATATCTATCCAGATTGGTTCGTGGACCATATAGCTGGCCTTGTCAATAATCAGTTTCAACTCAATGTCTTCGCTGCCGCCCTCGGCGCTTGGTGAAAGCGATAGTACCGCAAGTGGCAACATAGTTATCAATAAGATCGATATTCTAATCATAACGGGTTCTCCTCGATTCCCTTTGATTCACAGAGCCTTATCCTGCAGCTATCACAAAAATGTATAGGCTGCAGTAGGTCTTGGTCGGTGCAGCTTGAAACCTCACCCTGTCCCATCAGGCAAGACGTGTCATCGTGATGGTCATCATCCCAGTTGCCGAGCAGGTTGCAAAGGTGTTTCAGCTTTGCCACCTGGTGGCCCAGTTCATGGCAACAAGTTTTAAGTGTGTACTTCCCCGGCTCGGAAGACTGTGTAACAACGGGATCAATAATGCCGAGATGATGATTCTCATCACAATCACCTCTTCCTGAGTACGCTCGAATGTTACCTGCTGTCGAGCTTGCCGCCTCGTCTGCCGAGTCTAAGTTACACTGTACCCTATCAACATACTACAGCTGAGCTTTTCCGTCAAGTTCCTTTTCTTGTGTAATCGAGTTATGGAAAGAGCCTGGCGAGTAGTCACAAAAAAAAGAGCGACCCCACAGTGGAGTCGCTCTCATTCGTAAGTGTGTCGCGGTCTATTCTAAGGGCATGTGCAGTCGATAGTACCGTCACTGAAAATGTACGCTATCAGATGAACCACGTCGTCGATATCTACTGTGACTAACGGTACTTCCGGTGGCGGCGGGCAGTCCCTGTGAACATCTCCTGAGATTAGCGGATCAGGAGCCGGACCATCTGCAAACATGTATTCGAGCAGGAATACCACATCATCGATGTCCACATCGTTGCTGCCGTTCGCATCACCGCAGACGAATTCCTGCACATAGATTGCAGCGTAGACGGTGTCGGCCAACGTCCCGTCTGATGCAATGAATCCAACATCAAATGTTATATCCACCTGGCTGATATCGGGATTGAAGTAGAAACTCCCGGCGCCGTTTCCGGAATCGACGAATGTCGCGTTCACAGGAACGTCGATCGCCGACAGAGTTACGGGCTGACTTTCCGGATCGATCGCCGATATGCGCTCGTTCATTGCATTACCAAAGTTCACCGTATGCTCCGGCGCGAATGGCACGGACAGAATTGGCGGCTGCGGACCGGCCTCGAGGACTTCGATCGCAACGGTCTGAGTGTCAAAACTCCACTGGTTCTCTTCAACCTTGAACAGCAACTCGTAATTCCCGGCCTGATCGAACCACGGATAGAAGTGGAACTGCGACGAATTACCATCGATGTTTGCGACTCCGGAATTCGCGAGTACAGGTTCGTATGTCAGAGTCAGAAATGAGCCCGATGGAAGATCGGCATCCAGGTAGCTGATCACCAAGTCAAGGCTGTCCCCCTCGGTCAATTGGATGCTCGCCGGAATCGGATCGAGGACGGGCACCTGTGGGACGTTCCCTACACCAATCCGGAATATCTTCTCTATAAACATTGAATCGTCGTCTACGTCGAACGCTCGAATTCGGAAGGCGTACGGATCATATCTTGACTGATAGTAATCGGGCGAGAATGTCAGAGTCCCGAATCCATTGCCGCTATCATACGGAACGACGTTGTTAAACATCGGTACCACGGTTGTATCTATGGCAGTTGCCTGCATCGCGTCGATCTGCAGTACGGGGAAGGTACTATCAGGATCGAGCATTTCGATCAGATACACGCCGACCTCCCCCTCGTACAGCGAATCCATCTCCTCCCATCCGGTCAGCATGTACTCTCCATCCCTCAAGACGAATAGGACCATCGGTGGATGGTTCACATTTATTACTATGATGGTTACTTTCGCGCTATCCACCAACAGCGGATCATCACCGTCTATTGCATAGAAACTCACTGTGTGTGTATCCGCATCGAAGTTACTGGTTTCCCAGTTGAAGCTGCCTGTGAAATCCAAGTTGTCCGTGAACAGAGCCGAGCCGGGTAATCCTGACGCGGAGAGCACTGGGATAATCGAGTCAGCATCCGTGCTGAAAATATCGAAGTTGATCGTCTCGCCCTCGATGAGTTGGAAGGTGTCAGTGAATGCATACTGCGTGGGGCCTTTCATTATATGCGTAAGCAAAGGATACTGATTCCCTGCGTCCAGCACCGTCACGGAAACGTAATCCGTGTCGACCATCTCGGTTTCATCTTCCGCAATGAAGGAGAAATCGTAGATCCCGGCCTGGATAAACACCGGGGCGAAATGGAAAGACGCGACACCGTTGCCTGAGTCGATAAAGGTGAGATTGAGCGGAAAGACCAACGTATCAATCCTGATGGTTGGGATAGTGGAGTCGGGGTCAGTCGCCCATACAAGGAAGTCGAGCACTTCACCTTCGGTGATCGTTGTATCATCGACAACATAGACATCAGGAGGCTGTGGATTATCATAAACCTGTATCAGTACTGTTATGAAAACAGTTTCAAGCCCATCGGTAGCATAAAATTTGACACTCTCAAGGCCGGCCTGCATGAAGCTGGGCACGAACGTGAATGTTCCCACTCCGTTCCCAGAGTCGACAAATGCCGCATTCGTCGGCAACTCCTCTGTGTACAGGGTCAGGGACGGCCCGTCGGTGTCCGTGGCGTAGACGTTGAATTCGAGCGTATCCGCTTCGATGACCGTCTGCGGACCAACCGGATCCAGTTCCGGCGGAAGGTTAGTGAGAACAACTGTTATCTCCACGTACAACAGACCGGAGAGAGCGGGATCTTCATCATCGTAGCAGATGAATATCGCCGTGTCCACACCGACCTGAGAAAGCTCAGGCGTAAACACGAAGCCTGCAATACCGTTACCGGAATCGGCATGAGTCGAATTGTCCGGCGTGCTTAAAGCACTCATCAGCAGAGCGCCGCCATCGGGATCGGTGGAATCACTTGCCACTAAACGCAGCATGATTGAGTCACCAAGGAGAACCGTTAGCGGGTCAACAGTCTCGAATTCTGGCGGTTGGTTGACATCGACCACCGTTATCGGCACACTGAGCACTCCGCTTGCCTGCGGATCACCATCATCAACCGCTGCAAATGCTGCCACGTATTCGCCTGCCTGGTAATAGTCAGGTTCGAAGCTGAAGAGTCCTGCGCCGTTCCCGGAGTCGGTAAATGTCGAGTTGTTCGGCCCGTCGACCAGATAAAGCTCGATGCCGTGACCCTCAGGATCAACCGCGGAAATCACAAGCTCCAGGGTGCCGTTTTCAAAGACTACCTGAGAATCGATGTCCGCAAATGACGGCGGCTGGTTGAAATCTGTGACACTGATCTGAACCACTTCGGTATCTGCAAGCAAACCGTCGGAAGTGACGAATACCACGTGGTAGACACCTTCCTGCGTCGAATCACTCTCGAAGTTAAACACGCCTGTCCCGTCCAAAAGATCCGTGAATATTGCGTTAACCGGAAGACTGTCAGCAGATAACGCCGGAATCGTTGAGTCAGGATCAACTGCAGAGATAGTAAAGTTAAGTGTATCTCCGATATTCACAACCCGAGGTCCGATCGGATCGAGGGTCGGAGCCTGGTTAATATCATTGACTGTAACCACTACATAATGGGTGTCGTTGAGCGCACCATCCGCCGCTATAAACCGGACAGTGTATTCGCCCGCCTGATAAGAATCAGGGCTGAAATCAAACGTGCCCGAGCCGTCGCCGTTATCGATGAAGGTTGCGTTAATGGGGATATCCTCGGCGCTTATTGTCGGTATCGTAGTGTCGGGATCCGTCGCAAGGATAATCAAATTGAGATTCAGACCTTCCGCTACGAACTGAGAATCGATATCAGCAATAACCGGAGCCTGGTT
>DAOVLC010000269.1 GCA_030631455.1 Candidatus Zixiibacteriota bacterium | reverse complement strand
TCAAGGACAACTAGGCTTGAGCATCTTTAGTGGGGGAGGTGGTGCAATATATCTTGGTGCTAATATATCAAATCCTTTGACTTTAGATCAGTGGAACTATGTTGTTGCAACTTACAACGGCTCTGAAAACGAATCTGCCACCTGTCACGTCAACCCTTATCTGGTTGTAGACTGCCTGGCTCATCTGGGATGCGAGGAAACGATTGTAGATCAGACTATACAGCTTGAACTGTTCAGTCGAAAGGTGCTTTTTCACTTTCGAGGGCTGGTTCTCCAGGTCGGTCGGTCGAATAGCCTCGTGAGCGTCCTGCGCCCGCTTTCGAGTCCGAAACCGTCGCGGTTCATCAGGCAAGTAGCTCTTTCCGAACCTGAATTCGATAGACTGACGAGCCGCAGTGATCGCTTCCTCGGCAGTCCTGACTGAATCGGTACGCATATATGTAATCAGACCAACCGGCCCCTCGGAGCCAAGCTCTATGCCTTCATATAGCTGCTGCGCCACAATCATTGTCTTCTGAGTGGAGAACCCAACCTGCCTCGATGCATCCTGCTGCAGCGTACTGGTAATGTATGGAGGCAACGGTTGACGTTTCTTCTCGTCCTTCCTGACATCAGCGACATTGAATTGCTGACGTTTGATTTCGTCGACGATTCCACTGGCCTCGTCGCCACCGGAGATAGTCACTTCATTGCCGTCAATGCGAAAGAGTTTTGCTGTGAATCGAGAGTCGTCATCCGTGCTGAAATCAGAATGGATGCTCCAGTATTCCGTCGGTACGAAAGCGGTGATCTCCGCCTCGCGTTCGCAGATTATCCTGAGCGCGACAGACTGGACTCTTCCGGCTGACAGTCCACTGTACATCGTTTGCCAAAGGATTGGCGAGACCTGGTATCCCACGAGACGATCCAGGACACGTCTCGCTTGCTGCGCGTGGACCTTCTGCATGTCGATTTCCGTAGCCTCTTCCAGACCCTTCAAAACGGCGGTTCTTGTGATCTCGTTGAACGTGACACGTTTGATCGTGCCGGGGTCATTATCGAGTTTTAGTAGAAGATGATATGCAATTGCCTCGCCCTCACGGTCGGGGTCGGGAGCGAGATATATCTTTACTTTTGATTTTGCTTCCTTAACGATATCCTTCAGGACCTGACCTTTGCCATGGATGACGGAGTAGTGAGGAGCGAAACCACTTTCCATATCGACGCCAAGTTTGCTCTTCGGCAGGTCGAGGATGTGCCCCTTCGTTGCGATAACCTTGAACTTCTTATCGAGGAACTTCTTGAGAGTTCGGATCTTAGTCGGAGACTCGACTATAATCAACTCTCCCGTCGGTGTCTTAGTCCGCTTGCCCTTTTCTTTCTTAGCCTTGACTTCTTTTTTCTTTGCCGTCAATGGTTTAATCCTCGTCAATCCATGAGTTGATCAGCATCGGCCGTCCGCTCAGCGCTTTGTCTCGATCTTCCCTTCGGACAACTCACTGAGAGCGACCTTCGTGACTTTCCGAGTGTCAATTTCGATACTGTCGTCTTCAGGCATAAGCTCGAGCTGAGCCAACCGTTCCTCATTTAACTGCCTTGATCGCTTGGCAGCGATTATCACTGCCTCATAGACATTAGTAGTGTGTTTCTTTATCTTCTCTACGTCCAAGCGTTCAACTTTCCTCATCTTGTCTCCTTTCAGCCGACCACATACTGAAATATCTCTTTGCAGAGGATTGTTCCATCATGAAGCCGATTCTGTCGCTTCGGGGAATCCAACTTGTCGGAGGCCTGAGGAATTCAATAATGAACGCAGCATGTCTGAAAATGTCGTCCATCGGGTCAAATCCTTTAGCCACACTGTTGTTTTTCGCTACTATTTTGGCGATAGATCGTTATCATTCAATGTTTTGAACCTGCTCGCGCAGTTTCTCTATTTCCTCCTTCAACGATACTACTTCCCGCGATATCCCAATCGATGCCGACTTTGAGCCAATTGTGTTGGCTTCGCGGTTCAGCTCCTGCAAGATAAAATTCAGCCTCTTTCCTATCGGGCCGTTTCCGTCAAGAGTCTCGAGAAACTGCTCATTATGGCTCTCGATCCTCACACACTCCTCGGTAACATCACAACGTTCAGCCACTACTGTCGCTTCCATCACGATACGATCTTCAGAATCGGAAGGCTCATTGAGAAGCTCTTTAACACGGTTTTCGAGCTTCTCTCTGTAGGCCTCGACACTTTCACGGCAAAGCGCTCTTATCGTGCCAACAGACCCACCAATAGCAGCAATCCTTGGCCGCATGTCTGCAGCCAGCCGCTCACCTTCCTGTAAGCGCATGGCCTGCAAGTTCTTTCGAGCTTCGGTGACGACTTCTTCCAGCAGTTGTGCCTCCGACTCAGGGTCTCCCTCATCCTCGACCGGCGCAAAAAGTCCGTCGAGCGGGATGAGATCCGAAAGCTTGATCTCATCAGAGATGGAGAACTTCTCTTTCAGCTCCCGGATAATCTGCGAATACATCTCAGCAACAGGCTCATTGAGTCTCAGCTTCTGTGCTAACGAGGATTCAGACTCCCATGTGATCGAACAGATCACCTTTCCGCGCTTGATCTCCTTGTTAATCAACTCCTTGATTCTAGCCTCGTAGTGCGAAAGCCACCTCGGAAGTCTGACATGAGCATCGAAAAACCTGCCGTTAAGTGATGAAAGCTCAGCCGTCACCTTGATATCATCCCTGGAGCGCTCCGCTTGCCCGTATCCTGTCATGCTGTGGACCATATAATCTCCCTAAAAGCCTAACAGAATATACAGGTTTCCGCCAGTTGTCAACTTATATGTCCAAAAAAAGGAAATATGCTACAATCCTGTATATTCCGCGATTGTGTGCTATATTGGGCGTCTTACTTGCTTATCTGACTCGACTTCAGTCAGAAACCGGTTGATTAAACGTTGTGAATTGGCATCTTTTAAGTATGAAGTTATCTGCGCTCCATATTGCCAGATGGGTATCCGAAGCTACCGAGGCGATCACTGGCTGCACTATCTCCTCGCTCCATAAGGACGAAGTGCGCAAGCTAGTCACCATCGAACTGGCCGGGCCGAGTGCGATCAGACTGTCGTATCTTTTCCTGCCCGGAGAGAGCCTTATCTACTTCGAGAGCGAAACACACGAACGTACAAGAAAATCGCAGAAGACCACGAATTTCCTGCCGCAGTTGATCGGCGCCGAAGTGACCGATGTGGAGCAGATCGGATTCGATCGCATTGTCAAGGTTTCCCTTTCCGGACAAACGGAGTTCAGCCTGATATTTGAGCTATTCGGTCCGAGCAGCAACGTCTTTCTCTTGAACTCCAATGACATGATAGTCACTTCATTGAAGGACTCGCCGGATAGGGACGTATACAATCTGCCGGAACCACCAGAAGGCCTACTTCCATACGAAGTAAGCCTGGATAGTCTTAGATCCGCGATTCGAAACCAACCAGAAAGACAGCTACGGACTGCCATCAAAGAGGCCATAAGAGGGTGCGACGAGTCGTTTTGGGATCTGGCTCTCAGCGATATCGACGACTCCGCAGCTATCGAAGACATCAATGACGGATCTCTTGGTGCAGTCGTGAGTTCGATTCTGAATACGTATGAAAAGTGCACGACCGGCCGACATCCTGTCGCGCTTTCCGAGAAGAGTGTGATATGGATGCCTCCGGGCGATGAGAGACAGGTCTATGCCTCGCTGAACGATGCGATAGCAGATGCTGCGCAGGAGTTGAGCTACAGTGCGGCGATGAAGTCAATCCGCCAGAGGATCAGCAATGGTATCAGGAACAACAAGAAAC
>DAOVLC010000111.1 GCA_030631455.1 Candidatus Zixiibacteriota bacterium | reverse complement strand
GACAATAACCGAATCGGCGGGTACATGCTTAGTATCGCCTTCATCATAATGAGGGTCAAACCTGCCTTGATCGTCGAATACCCGGGTACATCTTTTGAATTCGATGCCCGTTATACGCCCCTCGCTTGATGTGAATCTTTCCGGACCCCAGGAAGTATGAATCTCCACGCCCTCTTCTTCCGCCTGAGATATCTCCCAATCATGGGCAGGCATTTCATTCCGCGATTCGAGGCAGATCAGTTGAACGGATCCGGCTCCAAGGCGGATCGCAGTCATAGCTGCGTCAATAGCTACATTCCCTCCGCCGATCACCACTACCCGGTCGCCCAGCCGGGGTTTCTGAGATAGTTTAGCCGATCTCAAGAATTCGAGTCCTGGGTACATTCCATCGAGATCTGAATCCTCTATCGGCAAGGCTTTGCTTGCAGACGCCCCTATCGCGATAAGAATGGCATCATATCCCTGAGTTTTGAGATCATCTATCCATTTTTCGCCATCGAATTTGTGATCCATGTGGAAGTTTATTCCAAGGGTGTCCAGGACGCTTAACTCTCGATCCAGTATATCGGATGGGAGCCGGTAGTCGGGGATTCCATAGCGCAGCATACCACCGGGTTTGCTTTCCCTGTCGAACAGGCTGACTTGATTGCCCAAACTGCCGAGATAATATGCCGCAGTGACACCGGTAGGGCCGGAACCTATTATAGCCACTTTCTTTCCTGTGTCAGGCTTTCTCTGGACCGGGAAGGAATCTGCGTCGATGACGGTATCTGCAACGTATCGTTTCAGATCGCAAATGGCTACCGGTTGATCAATTTCTCCACGGCGGCAGACATCCTCGCAGGGATGGAAACAGACATACCCCAGAATACCCGGGAACGGCACGCGGGAGTGAATAATATCCAGCGCTTCACGATAGTCTCCGGCAGCGATTGACCTCACATAGAGAGGGATATCTATACCAGCCGGACAATTCCCTACACAGGGGAGCGGAGAATCTCGACGAACCGCCGGAACACCTTCCTTGTCGAGTAGTGCTCCGGTAGGGCAGACTTCTACACACGCCCCGCAGAAGCGACATTGAGCTTCTTTCAGTTCGGAACCGGCAAGGGTTCCAACTAAAGCACGGTTATCCTTCCAGATCGCTCCCAGGATATCAAGACCATGAATCTTGCTACAGACTCGAACACAACGCAAACAACCTATGCAAAGGTTATAATCCCTGACAAAGAGTGGATCGCTCTTGGTTGACGGGAGCTGTTGGGGTACATACTTATTCGTATCGTTAGGAATACCAATATAGTCGCTGATTTTCTCTAACTCACAATGACCTAACAGGACACAGCACCGCTCATCCACCGGAACATTCGATGAGCAGTCCGTCCGGCTGCACCCTTCCTTCTGAGCGCATGTCAGGCACGCATGGGGATGATCTCCAAGGAGTTTTGCCAGTGCCTGCTTGCGTTTCAAGATCACATCCTCAGTATCGGTGCGCACAATTAGTCCGTTTTCGGCGGGCGTAATGCAGGAATTGACCGGCTCTGCCTGCCCTTCCACCTCAACCAGGCACAGATTGCACCGGGCTTCCTTTCCGGCCTCTTCGCCCGGTTTCTCACCGGTTATTTCCGTTTCTACCTGATAAATGGAATCCACCCAGGTCACCTCGCTTATCGGAGGCAAATCGGGATGATGACACATTCGTGGGATATAAATGCCCGCAGCGTCAGCGGCTTGAAGGATAGTGCTTCCCTCAGGGCATTCGATGGATTGTCCGTCAATTGTCAGAGTCAGCGTAGCCATGGCTCTTGTCGCACTATGTGAGATGGTACTATCTTATTCTCTCTTCGAAAGCACGGAAAGCGGACACATGCACTGTCTGGCTACCAGGAATGAGTTATTGCTCCAGGCTTGCAAGCCTCGACACATGGCAGGGGAGGTCGATCGGATACCGGCTTGCATGCACCGCAGTCATACTTGACTTTCTTGCGATGCTCCTGTTTAATCGCAACGACCTCATCATCATAGTCATCCATGATAATCTCAAACAGAGCCGCGGGACAAGCATCGACGCAACTGCGATCACTGCACTCGATGCAGAGGTCGGTATCGATAGTGATAAAGAACTCTCCGCTGCCATCCATATATCCGTAATTGGCTTTCATTGCACTGCCTTCTTTCGCTGTTTCTCCACAAGTGATTTAGCAAAAAGTGCGGCACCGAGTGCGCCGGCAATCTGGGTGTCGTGCTTGGATTTCAGTGCTTTGAGATTCAGCTCCCTCTCCAGTCTGGTGACCACACCTGCATTCTTGGCGATACCGCCGGTTATCGCAAACTCCTTCTCAACAGTGATGCGCTCCAGAAGAGAGACGACGCGGTGCGCCATTGCGGAACAATACGCTGCAAGCACACGCTTTTTCGACCAGCCCTCGCGCAGCAGGGATGATGCCTCGGATTTGGCGAACACTACACAGGTCGAGGAAACCGGAGGAGGCTCTTCGTCGACATCCAGTGATAACTCGCCAACATCTTCGATGGGTACTGCAAGCAAATCGGAGAATACCTCCATTCCACGCCCTGTACCTGCCGCACACTTGTCATTCATGAGAAAATTGGTCACTTTACCGCGCTCGTCGCAGAGGATTGCCTTGCAGTCCTGCCCGCCCATATCCAAAATTGTCCGCACGGTCGGGCCGTACATGAAATTCCCCCCACGTGCGTGGCAGGCAATCTCGGTAATTGCACGGTTTGCGAAGGGAACGTTAACGCGACCGTAACCTGTTCCCACCGAATAGTGGATATCATCCAGTGTCAGGCCGGTGCCTTCCATAGCCCAGTTGATGGCATTTCGCGCACTATCCGGGCTGTCGGAGCCGGTGCGCATATTCGAGTAAGCGTATAGCTTGCCATCGACCATGATGACAGCCTGAGAGCTGACGGATCCGACATCGACTCCTGCAGAGATAGTCTCCGCTTCCTTAGGGTTGATCGTCTCGTCTGACCAGTTGTATTCTTTCCAACGCCAGAATTCTTTTGTTTTCTCTCCCATTATTTAGTCCTTTCACCGGCAACTATTGCAGCTCCCAACGCACCTATGTAATCCGGGTTTTCGGGCACAACAACTTCTGTTTCCAGTGCACGCTTAAGGGCATCGAGAAAGCCCGGATTGTGGGAGACCCCGCCGACCAGGGCGATCTTCTCGTTGATGCCGACCCGCCTCACCATGGAGACGATACGACTGGCAATCGCGTCGTGAACCGCCTTGGCAATGTCATGCTTTGGGGTTTTCGCGTGAACCAGCGAAACCACCTCGCTCTCGGCAAACACCGCGCACTGGGCATTCATTGGGATTGTCTTGTCCGATTTCAACGATATCTGACCGAATTCCTCGAGAGAAACCTCTAAAGCTCGCGACATCGCCTCGGCGAAAGCACCCGCACCGGCTGCACATTTCTCGTTAACGGCGAAGTCGATTACCTTGCCATCGGCTTCGATTTTGATTCCCCTGCCTTCCTCGGCGCCAACATCAATTACCGTGCGCACATCATCCATAAGATGGACTATCCCTTTCGCGTCGGCACCGACGTCGGTGATGTCGGAATTGACATTTGGAGCCGTTTTCCTCCCTGCGCCGGTCGAAGTAATATGATCAATAGCTGTTATTTCGATGCCAGATTCCTGAGCGGCCTGTTCAAGACATTTTGAGGCTGAGGCGGCAGGCTCAAAGCCCGTAGTGGCCATTGCCCTGCTCTTGACAACTCCGTCCTCGAGAATGACTACCTTAATGTTTTTGGCACCCATATCTATTCCGGCTGTTACCATGGTTCCTCCTCTTACTGTGAAGCGTATTCTGAGTAGACCAAAGAGCCGATGTCGATATTATGCATTGCTCCCAGGCCTATTCACCATTTCCACTCCCAGTGTTTCCATGAAAGAGTCTATTCTTGTTACTACTCGCTCCTCATCGAACTCCCGCTCATCACCCATGTTGCCCTCGAATGTCATGATCGGGATCCCAGCTTTCGCGATTCCCAGCCGATTTTCCATGATACCACAGGAGAGTCCTTCGCATCCACGGTTTAGATGAAGCATGACTCCATCCAGCTGCCATTGCTTGGCTATCTGAAGCATCATCTCGGTCTTGAGATTCGCGTCGTAGAAATGCTGCCATTCCGGTTTGGATAGATTCCAATCAGCCAGAATCCTTAATGCCTGATCTCGACTGGTGATTTTCTCCCCCTTCTGCATAGGAGTCGTTCTCGGACCCCAACTGCCGTCAGGCTTGGTTTCCCAGATACCGATAAGGCCGAAAGTATACAGTGATCCAATAGAGACAGCGCCGAACCGCTCAAGATAGCGGAATATCTTCAGGAATCCCCATGGGGGCTGTGTGTCCGACATTAGTCGCCATCGCTCGTTCGGTACAGCGGCGATCTGGTTTTCGACGCGATATTTGACCTCATCGCGAAGCTCCTCGTAGAAATCCGCAATTTCCTTGGAGTGCCTGGCCAGGGTGCCATGGACATTAAGAGAGTACATCGTCTTCTCATCCAATGGCGCGGGCTTTGCCATGTTCAGGCAACAGATTTCAGCCCATGTCGACGTGGAACGTATTTCGTCTTCCACTGCCTCGATGAGAAGCTCGTCCTGATATTTGCGCCCAGTGATTTTCTTCAGCCACTCGATCGATTCATGCATCTGGTTGACAACAAACATCAATCTGTTCTCGTTTAAGTCCTTGTAAGGACCTACCGAGACATCAATGCAGAAGTACGGGATCTTCTTGTATTCGGCAACGTGCTGATACCACTTCGCGTGACTGCAACAGATATGATCCTGGAAGCAGAAGTCCGGATCGGGGTACTCACCACCGAAAGCGTATTTGCGGAGATACATCGAGCCCCAGTAATTGCGCATGTAGCTGCACAAGTCTCGCGCCCATCCCTTGGCCTCCGCCGCCTCAAGGCACTCCATCGACAGTTTTTTGTTGAAGGCTATGGAAGCAGCGTACGGTTCACCGGTGACGTTATGAACATCACGGCCTAAGCCGGCTGGGATGGCATCGAATGACCAGGCGCCGCCGGTCCAGCGAATACCGCCTTTGTCCCACGCATCCTGGTAGTCTTTGTAGTACTTGAGGCGCAGCTCCTTTGCCTTCTTCCAGCTCTTCAGAGGTTCAGTCTTATACTCAGCCATGTATACTCCTCTTCATCAAACGATCTAAAACAGTTCCTCGACACCCAGCATCTCCAGGAATGCCTCGACTCTGATCTTCATCTGGCCTACCGGCACGGTAACATCCAGTTCAAGAAACAGAGTAGGATAATCATTGCTATTCAGATATTCCTTCAATGGGACCATGTCGCATTCATGGGGATCACAGAATTTCTGTTGAATGAGAATAACACCGTCAACGCTGTATTCTTTTGCAAGGTTCAGAATATGCGGAAACCTGCGTCGTTCCTCCCAGTCTTTCGTGGGGCATGGCGGTCTATCAATGTATCTGTTGGCGATGCTCTGCACGATATCGTCAGAGAACTCTGTGAGATTCCAGAAATAACGGGAACCGGTGCAGTGGTCATCGACAACGACGGTGCTGCCGACCGATTCTACCATCTTGATGAATGCCGTATCGTCATTCTCGGACCCTACGATCATAAGTCGCCCGCCCGTTTCGCGATCAAGCGTCCGTGATTTCAATTCGGGAAGGATCCGCCGTAACTCTGCGTTATGATCTTTCTT
>DAOVLC010000352.1 GCA_030631455.1 Candidatus Zixiibacteriota bacterium | reverse complement strand
TACTCCTGTTCTCGCCGCGCCCACGGAAACCAATCGCCTTAGCCATCATCTGCTCTTCGCACATCCGTACGCAAAGCCCGCACAGGATACAATCCTCGTACTCCTGCCGAAAGCGTTGCTGGCGAACATTGTGCGCTGCCGCCAGATCCTGGATAACTTTCGACTGCGGGCAGCTTGCCAGCAGAAGTTCCAGAATCATCTTGCGGGCTTTCACGACTCGCGACGACGCAGTGCGCACCGTTAGACCTTCCTCTGCAGGGTAAGTACATGAGGTCACAAGTTTTGAATTCGGCTCCTCACCGATCTCAACCACACAGAGCCGACAGGCACCATAGGGTGTGAGTCCTTCCATGTGACACAGGGTAGGGATCGGAAATCCGAGGAATTGTGCTGCCTCAAGGAGCGTGCTCCCCTTCTCCACAGAGACACTCAAACCGTTTATCTTCAGTGTGATCATACTCATCTTCCTCCCGCCACTGCAACTTCGCCTTCAGGCTCAGGTTTCTGATCTTCCTTCGGCTTAGTGAACTCCAGATCGCACCTCAGGCATCGGTGCGATTCCCGCACAGCCTCCTCAACCGAGAGCGACACCTCCACCTCTGCGAAATTGCGTTTTCGCCATGCTACCGAAGCACGGGGAGTCTCGGCACGCTCGGTCTGTTCGACCTCTTGATCGTCGATCGGTGCAGGTTCGATGTACACTTTGGGCAATACTTGCTCGGCAGGCTGTATCAGAGGCTGCTTTCTAACGTATCTGTCAATCATCACAGCGGCCTTCTTGCCACCAGCAATAGCCTCGATGACTGTGTTCGGTCCGGTGACGACATCACCTGTCGCAAAAACACCCTCTCTACTTGTCTGGAGCGTTTCCGAATCTATCTTCACGGTATTCCATTTGGTTATCTCAATGCCGCTCTCCCTGGCCGGTGAAATACAGTCAGTCCCGGAATCCTCGCTGATAGCCACAATCAGTGTATCGAGTTCGATCTCAAAGTCCGTTCCTTCCGTCGGAACCGGTCTGCGTCGACCGCTCGAATCGATGTCACCGAGGTGATTTCGTACACATTTGAGACCGGAGAACAGTCCGCTCGTGGTAAGAACCTCGACAGGAGTGACCAGCGTCTGAATATCTATCCCTTCCTGGTCGGCGGCTTCAATCTCCTCAGCGAAGGCAGGCATTTCGTTGCGCGTCCTGCGATACAATATGGTGACACCCTCGACATCCTTCTGGCGTAGAGCCATACGAGCGGCGTCGATTGCAGAATTGCCACCCCCGATTACTCCGACGCGGCCTTTCGCGAGATGCTCATCTCTCAGGTTAAATGCCTTGAGGAACTCTATCGACGGATAAACTCCCGCTACATCCTCATTCTTGAGGCCTAATGGCCGACTTCTGTGAGCACCCATAGTCAGAAGAACCGCCTTGTAACCGTTTTCAAGCAGTCCCTCGACACTTACGTCCTTACCCAGTGCCGTATTGCATTTGATTGTTATGTTCTCATCCAGCAGCGAATCGATTTCTTTCTTAATGACTTCTCGAGGAAGGCGATATGATGGTATCGCGCACAGCAACATGCCGCCGAGTTCACTTTCGGATTCGTATACTGTGACTTTATATCCCTTCAACGACAGATAATGGGCGGTTGTAAGCCCTGCCGGACCGGAGCCTATCACCGCAACCCGAGGTGGCTCGCCATCTGTCCAGACCTGCCTTCGAGGTTTGAACTCTGACGGATCAATACGATCGGTGATGAAACGCTTGAGTGCCCTGATAGCTATCGCATCGCCGCCGCTCGTACCAGCACGACATCTTGACTCGCACGGATGGTGGCAAACACGTCCACAGACCGACGGGAAAGGATTCGCCTCGCGAATGACGTTGTAGGCCTCATTGAACTCACCTCGGCCAATATGAGCCACATAGCGCCAGGCCTCGGTATTCACCGGACACGCAGCCTGACACGGTGCGCCGACCAGATCCTTGCACACGAAGGCGTCGCAGCGCTTATCCTTGATATGCCGTTCATACTCATGCCGGAAGTAGCGCAGTGTGCTGAGAATCGGATTCGGGGCCGACTGCCCCAACCCACACATGGTGGTGTCTTTCACTACAAGGGCAAGTTCCTCCAACAGGTCCAAGTCGGCGAGCGTGGCCTTGCCTCTGGAAATGTCGTCGAGGATCTCATACATCCGCTGGGTGCCTTTACGACATGTGAAACATTTCCCGCATGACTCATCCTGGAGGAAATTCATAAAGTACTTCGCGATGTCGACCATGCAGGTGTCCTCGTCCATGACGATCATGCCGCCGGAACCCATTATCGATCCCGCCTTCACAAGACTATCGTAGTCGATCGGCATATCGAACATACTTGCCGGTATGCAACCGCCCGACGGTCCGCCTGTCTGCACAGCCTTGATCTTCGCCTCGCCGACTGGTCCTCCGCCAATCTCGTATACCACCTCGCTGATTTTTGTCCCCAGCGGCACCTCGACTAAGCCGGTGTTTCTGATCTTTCCCACAAGGGAGAATATCTTGGTCCCGGTATTACCCGGCACCCCTATTTTGGCGTACTCATCACCGCCTCGATTTATGATGATTGGAATATTCGCCAGTGTCTCCACGTTGTTGATGCAAGTCGGACAACCGTTGATTCCTTTCTCGATCGGATACGGCGGCCGTTGGCGAGGCTCACCCATCAAGCCTTCGATAGACTTGATAAGAGCCGTCTCTTCACCGCATACGAATGCCCCGGCACCTCGTACGATCTCTATGTCAAAGTCGATGCCTGTGCCAAGGATGTTCTTGCCCAAGATGCCAAGATCGCGAGCCAGTCGAAGCCCTATGAGCGCATGCTTGACCGCGAGCGGGTATTCGCTACGGACATAAATGAAGCCTTGGGTAGCGCCGATAGCTATACCGGCGATAGTCATACCTTCGATGATAGAATGGGGATTGCCCTCCAGAAGACTTCGATCCATGTAGGCCCCCGGATCGCCTTC
>DAOVLC010000189.1 GCA_030631455.1 Candidatus Zixiibacteriota bacterium | reverse complement strand
TTTGATCTCACTGTAACTGTCACCACGCAGGTGACCGATGGCAGCGAAACGACAACTGCAACCAGAGATTGGTCGTTTGATGTCACATTTTCCTCCGGTGGTTCAGCCGCGGTAGAGGTAATCTCCAACAACACAAGATGGACGTATAGCGACAACTTCGGATCATAGTCCTATAAACGGAACAGCAGTTTCGTAGGCGGGGAAGCGAAGACTTCTCCGCCTTTTCTTTATGATACGACTTGCCTTGCGGCCTTAATCCGAGTATTTTTCCAGCGAGCCTGGTGAGGTATCAGGATTTATGGGTCATCTACCGAGGGAGTAAGGATGAAGGAAGTTTCGAAATATAAGGACTGTTTTGTCTGCGGTGATCGGAATCAGACAGGTCTGAGAGCAAAATTCTACGTTCAGGATGACGGGTCGGTTGTCTCTGAACTTCTGGCCGATGAACGTTTTCAGGGCTACAAGGATATTCTGCATGGTGGTATTCTCGCAGCTATGCTTGATGAGGTGATGATCAAGGCTGTTCTTGCAAAAGGAGTTTTTGCAGTGACAGCGGAGATGGCTGTCAAATTCAAGAGGCCGGGAAAGATCGGGCAGAAAATCAAGTTTACCGGTAAAATCGTTGATGAAAATCGTAGGATCATTCGGACAGTCGGCAGCGCAGTCAACGAGGAGGGGCAGGAAGTGGCAACCGCCAAAGCTACCTATCTTGAAGCTAAGGGATATCTGAGATCTACCCTGACCGCTTCTGCCGAGTAGAATTCTATTCGTGCACCTTAGCTGCAACCCGATGCATGAATCCCCCCGGCAGCCGGGGTCGATGCCCGGCATGGCAAGCGGCAGATTTCAGCCTTATAGCTTCTAACTTATTGTCAGTCTGTCGATTAGTTGAGTAATGCCATCCGTATCTTAATCGCTACCGGCGCGGCACGATCATTGCAACTTGTAGCTGTCATGAGGACTGAGCAATGAAGTGCTATTTTTACGGGACAAACTCAACTGATAATAAAGACGTGCGGGCGGCGGGGATAATCAGCTTCGCAATTCCCGATATCGGAGTCGTATACCGCACGAAGTGCAAGGGTGATCGGATTGAGTGCGAGTATATGGCGCTCTTCGCGCTGCTGGAGTTCCTCGACTCGAATTCGGAGGCTATGACAAACCAAAACCTGGATCTACTGGGCGATTCGGCCGTGGTCGTCTACCAACTAAACGGCAAAATGCCTATATTCTCACGTCTTATGAAGTATTATCGAAGGATTGAGCAGTATCGAGATAAGCTCAAGTTCAAGGTGTCGTGGACTCCAACCTCGTTAAACAGGGCTGCGATGGCGCTTCCCGATTTGCCCCCGCTCAATGCAAAGATCGAGTTCGATTTCTCTTTTGCAAGGAAGAAGCTCGGCAAAGGCTCTGAATCGATGCCCCCACCCGACTCGCCCACTCTTTGGTGAAGACCAACGACCGATCTGAAACAGCCTTCTACACCTGACCCGGAAGTCCCCATTTCATGTGCCCGCAGGGGCTGCGCCCCAGCGATTTATCGCTGTATCCGACTGTGTCGAAGTAGCATATAAGCGCAGCTGCACCCTTCGAGTGCTCAGGGCAGGCCCTTCGTACCTCAGGACGGGCACAGCCGCTGCGCGCACTTGTGGGGGGCGACTCGCCTTTTGAGACGGCCTCTCTACGCCTGTCGCGCAAGAATAATCGTACTTTTGGTTCCGAATCCAGCATTCGGTGTATAAGAAAAAGTTGCTTGTCCGGTAAGGTTGGGAAACTTCCGCGCCTTTGTGATGTTCACATTGGACGCACTTTGCCGATGAGGTATTTGAGATGACTGCTCACACTATCAGAGTTCCACTCGCCGTTTTACTGTTGTTGCTGGCTGTTGTGGCGGATGCTCGTGGGGTAGATGTCACAGAGGCTGCCAGAATGCAGAACTCCGGTGATGTGACCGCAATTCCGACTCGTTCCGGCTGGATGGCGCCGAGTCCGAATCGGATCACCGTGCTGACTCCCGAGCAGACTGTCGTCTATACCCGCAAGGTAAAACGAAATCAACGCCTGATCTACTCTGAGTGCGGCGAGTACTTTGGTATTCTCAAATATAACGACCATTCGCCTACGACGATCTCGCTCCTGCGCCTGGAGGTCTTCGATCATTCGGGTGAATTGGTTTGGTCTGTTAAGAATCCGCAGGCCACATCGTTTGTCCTGTCAGACGGTTCGCCTTGTGCAGTCGGTATAGTCGGTGCGGAAGGTCTGGCGCAATCCGAGCTTCATTCGTACTGCGGTAACGGCGAACACAAGAGATCTCAGGTTGTGTCTCACCTGTTCGGAGTTCGCTTCAGGGCCGACGGAGAGTACCTTTTTGTGAACAGCGCAGATTCCGGCCTGGCGGCTTACGATACATCGGGCAATCAGATCCATCATTACGGGCAGGCGAACAAGTACTGCGTTTCCGAGGACGGCAGGCACGTTGCGCTGATGAATTCAAATGGAATATCGTATTTCAAAGATGGAGTAAGGATCAAATCTCTTGCGATTGACTTCGACAACGTCAATCCCGTAGTCGCCATGCGGTTCGATCCCGGATTGCTCTTTCTGGCAGTCCTGTACAAGAACGGTCTGAACGTTCACCGGCTGCCGACGCTGGAATTCGTGTGGGAAGAGAGAGACAAGTCCGGAACTCGTCGATTGACGAGTCTCGATTATTCCTCCGACGGTCTGCTTGCAATTGGTTACGATGTCCCGTCGAAACAAGACGGCAGGAAGATTCACATTCAAGGCGGAGTGGCTTTGTTCGATCAAGCAGGCACCCGGCTCTGGAGCCTCGAATTGGATTATTCGGGATGGACGCGTGAGTTTCCCATGGTCTGTTTCACCGGGGACGGCAAAGGCCTTCAGATTGCCACCGCGGACGAAGCGCTTCTCTACACGATTTCTCGCTGATTGCGAGTCCGCGCCACTTTCTATCCCCAGTCTGTCTTTCTCATGAGTGACTGAAACGCCGCCCTCTCTCCGGCAGATTTATGTTGAATTGATTCACTTCCGGCGTTACCATTAGCATGGCTATGAGAGGATTTCGTCTGACGGTGGATGAGGAGTCATGCGGGCTTTGCGGCGGCTGCGTGGCAGTTTGCGCGTTTGACGCACTCCTGATTGATGCCGACGGCATTCACGAAATACCTGACCGGTGCACATCGTGTGGACTCTGCATAATCACATGCCCTTCAAGGGCGCTGGTGCTTGAAGATGAAGTCAAAGTATGATGTGATCGTCGTAGGGGGCGGACCCGCAGGTCTGACTGCCGCTCGGTTTGCCGCGCGTGGCGGTGTTGATGTCCTTCTCCTTGAGCGTCATAACGGGATCGGACAGCATTTGTGCTGTGCCGAAGGTGTCACGCTTACCGGCCTGACCGTAGTAGCGGAACCGGAAGACGAGTGGATCAGCAGTAAGATCAGCGGAGTAAAGCTGATCTCTCCGAGCGGGGATACTGCATTCATAGACCATCCCAACGCAGGCTACACTCTTGACAGATCGCGGTTCGAACCGTATCTGGCACGGCTTGCCGCAGATGGTGGGGTGGAGATCGCCTTCGGTCGTCGCGCTGAGAACCCTGTCAGAGACAAGAAGCGTTTCGCGCGAGTCGATGTTGTCTCCAACGGCGAAACGAGATGCCTTGAGTATGGGGTCCTGATAGCTGCCGACGGTGTCGAATCCTCAATTGCTCGGGACGCTGGCCTGACCGATAGCCTCATCCCATCTCGGCTCGCAAGCTGTGCTCAGTATCGCCTGGAGAACGTAGATATCGAGGCTGAGATTCCTGAATTGTATCTGGATCACGGCATTGCGCCCGGCGGTTATGTCTGGGTCTTCCCGAAAAGTCCCGATTCGGCCAATGTCGGGCTTGGAGTGATTCCCACCTTGGCGGGTGATAGATCGTCATTTGACTACCTCGATGACTTCATCAGGCGCAGGTTCGAGTCGTACACGATCGCACAGAGGGTAATGGGTGTGGTGCCTCTATTCGAAGGTCGAAAGACAATGCTTAAGGACAACCTGATGGCTGTCGGAGATGCCGCGAGGCTGATCGATTCGCTCACCGGTGCAGGCATTGCGACCGCACTCTACTCCGGCAGGCTTGCTGGCGAACTGGCCTCGGAGTATGTCCGGGACGGACACCGGGATGGTATTCTCAGGCAGTATCCGAGAAGATTCATGAAGGAGTTCGGCCGCAAGCTGAGACTCTATTCACTCGCGCATGAGGTTCTCCGCAGACTGAAGCCGGATGAGTTCGACCTCATTATCAGCGTGATCAACGAGGTGTTCGGGGGAAAGAAGGTCTATGCGATAGACACAATCGATATATTGAAACGGGTATTCAAACGTAAGCCGGGATTGCTGAAATATGCGCCCCACCTTGTCTGGAAATGAAAACTGCCGGTGTCAGACCACCGGCAGGCATTTCGAAAAGGTAAACGGCAGATCAAGTATGAGACGTGACGAACGAATTGTAAGCGCGAGCAAGCTGAGATTTCCTGTGAGCGGCGGCATTATCATGGATCACATTTTTCTTGGCCGCGCGATCGATCATTCTCTGCGCCTCTTTCATTGCAGACGCTTTGCCTTCAGCGGTGTCGGCGGCCATAAA
>DAOVLC010000205.1 GCA_030631455.1 Candidatus Zixiibacteriota bacterium | reverse complement strand
GAACACCGTAGTCGCCGAGTCTTTTGACACGAAACTCTCCGGCGATGTCGTGATGAACGGTTCCGGTCTATCGAATACAGGTTTTGAACTCGACTTCAATGCCGATCTCGGTTGGGGCAGGTTCGACGCCTACACGTTTGACTCACTGTCCGGCGATTTTCATCTGAACAGTGATTCGATCGTTTTCGCATATCCATTCAACCTCTACTATCACTCCACTTCTCTCGAGGCGGGAGGAGTTTTGGAGTATTCGGGAAACATGTACATAGAGGGTGAAGCTCAGCTGCCTGTAATCGCGGAATTTAAGAATCAGATATTTCTAGAGGATATTGGTGGTCGGGGTGTCGGGAAGTTCACGCTAAGCGGACCAACAAAGGACCCGGGTGTCACCGGGAGTTTCAACTCCGATTCTGTCGTTGTCTACGATCTGACTTCTATGGATTTCCTTGGACTAATTGACATCCGGCACTTCTTCACTGAGCCGGAAGGCGAAGCGGAAATCTTCTCGGGAGAGTTCGATTTCAATGGACTGGCAGGCGATCTCCTTCAGGCATACCTTCAGGTTGAACCGGATCGGGTGTGGATTGATCAGGCAACGGCATCGATTCCACCTTTCGACCTGAAAAGCGTTGGCAAGCTCGACATCGAAGAGGACAGCCTCCTGCTCACGTTTACGGAACTGATCGCCCAGATTGACTCACAAATCATAAGTATCGACAAAGAAGCCGTAGCCAGTTTTTCGGACACCGGAATCAACCTGCTGACCCTCGAATTGTCCAGAGATACGGATTACCTCACTGCTATTGGCAGCTACATGTATGATGGTTCAATCGATTTCACTGTGCAGTATGATTCGGTCTGGGTGGGGTCATGGCTGCCCTACTTCTACGACGATTACACTGTGGGTAGCTGGTTATCCGGGCGAGGTAACATGTCGGGTTCTCTGGTCGATCCCGCGTTCGAATTCGGCCTGACGCTGTCCAGCACAGTTTTCGAAGGTGAGCCTCTTGGTGATCTGGCAGGACGTATTGCATATCGGGACAGTGTACTTCGTCTCGAAGATGCGATCCTCAGAGGTGATCGTAATACTTCAACAGTGGATGGATACATTCCGTTAGACCTTGCATTCGAATCGAGAGAGTCCCGATTACTCGAGAACAATCCGCTCGGTTTGACACTCTCTATTTCCGGGAGCAACTTTGATCTGCTTGAGGTTTTCTTCGAGGATCTGGAGTGGTTCACAGGTTCCTTCGCCGTCGATGTTTCAATGTCAGGCACGCCTGCCGAATTTGATCTGACTGGCGAGATTAGTGTCGATGACGGCATCTGCAAGATATACTACATAGAAAATCCGATTGGAGAGATCAACTTCTCCGGGAAGTTTGACAGACGCAGTCTGACAATCATCGATCTCAATGGGAAGCTGTCCCGCGGTGACAAGAAGGGCAGCTTCGATGTGTCCGGCTCGCTGGATCTGAGCGATCTGACCAAACCGGATTACGATCTGACTGTCATCGGCAGCAACCTCCCGGTGAAATATGATCTCGGTGATATCGAGTGTCTTATTGAGGATGTTGACCTGACGGTAACGGGGAGCGATCCTCCGGTAGCGACAGGTGATGTCGACATCACGCAGTTTCTCTATCAGGAGCCCTTCTTTGAGGATATCGAATCCGACGCGCTTGAGGCCGCAGACACGGTCGAGGCGTTCGACTACAATATACATATTTCAATCCCACGGAATATGTGGATTAAGAATGAAGATACGGATGTCGAGCTGAAAGGCGATCTGATAGTTCTGAAAGAAGGGAAGCTGGAAAACTTCCTCGGCACCCTCGAAATTGTGAGGGGCAAGTTTTACCTCACGAGTTTCAACCGCACGTTCGACTTCGAGCCCGGGGGCATTATCCGATTCGACAATATCGAGAAATTCAACCCATTGCTTGAAGATATAAGGATGTGGACAACGATCAGGGATTCCTCCGGCACGCGCGAGATAAGCCTGCAGATATCCGATTCGCTCGAAAATCCGAGTATCGATGTTCCGCCCGGCTCTGACTACACGCTTGAGGAGGTATGGGTATTCATGAACCCGATCGGATCGGGATTCGCAGAGCCCGGGCCGACCGACACGATCGGGAACGGAGCCAGGTCCTCTATCGGAGACAGGCTCACTGTCGGTGCCACCGGTATAGCATTGAACCAGGCATCCAGATATATTTCACGCAGGCTCGGAGTGGAGACGTTCGAGCTGACAACTTCAGCCTACGGGCGCACGTTCAATCCTCTCGAAACCGAACTCACGATAGGCTTCTACACGACCCCGCGGCTATATATTTCCGGCGCGAGCCAGCTGTCATTCAGCAAAGCAGAGGAGTTTGGCTTCGACTACAGGCTCTCGAAGCGGGTTTTCATATCGGGGCGAAGGGATCGAAAGAACCTGTTTGAACTGGACCTCAACCTGAATTGGGAATTCAAATGAGTCGCTTGCCGAGTGTTCTAGCATACATTGCCGTTCTCATTCTCATCATTCCTGTGTCGAGCGAAGCAAAGCGCGATCCTCAACGTAAATGGCTTAGCAAGAAACCGTTCATTACGAAGGTTGAGGTGATCGGAAACGAATTTTTCAGCGAAAAGAAGATCAAAGGCTCGATCCGGTCTCGAGAGAACGGTTTCTGGCAGTCGTTGCGGCTCAGGAAGCGTCACAGGCTAAAGAAAGACTCGAAGAAGGCGGATATGGCAGCCTTGACGTACTTATACCGGACAAGTGGTTTTCTCGATGCTGAAATCGATGAGGAATTTGTAGTTGCTGAGGATAGCTCCGCTATTGTGCGGATTACAGTTGACGAAGGGCGGCAGTATATCATACGGAAGTCCACAACGCCGAGCGAGTTGGGAGCTTTTGCAGAGAAGATCGGGCGTGAGTTGCGGAAGCTCAAGTCGGGAATGCCGTTCGATCCATACGCGGTCAAACGAGTTACATTTGATGCGAAAACAGTCTATGCCAACGCAGGCTACCCATACGCCGAGGTGCGAGACTCTATTATTTTCTATGACGAAATGGACAGTGCAGATGTGGTCTTTCTTATTGATCGCGGACCGCTGACTCTTTTCGGCGAAGTTTTTGTCGACAGCCTTGAGTTTACGCAAGATGTGACATTTCGGAGAGAACTTCTAATGAAGTCAGGCGATCTTTACAGCCGTGAGAAGATCGTCGAAAGCAGGCAGAGAGTCTATTCTACAGGCCTTGCGAGCTATGTCGATCTCTCGCTGGAGAACCCTCTCGAAGAGAATCAGCCTGGCAGCTATGATGTCCGTCCTGATTTCAGGCTTAGAGTCAGGGAGCGCAAGCCGAAATTCGCCAAGGTGAAGACAGGTGCCAGTCAGGACGAGAGGCAGGATCTTGTATGGGAGATTGGGCTGGAATTCGGCAGCCGGAATATATCAGGCAAAGGCAGGGGGGTGACGTTTGAGCTGTCCTCCAAGTTCCTGGTGTTCACCAAAGAATGGAGAGTGCTCGAAGAGAGATTCGCATTTGAATATCGCGAGCCGTGGCTATTCAAGACCCGGACACCGCTGAATCTGATGTTCTCGGTGCAGCCGGGCATTCGGAGCCAGACACAGAACTACAGGATTTCCACGATTGACCTTGGCGCAAGGATATCCAGAGAAATCACGCGGCGCATGCACGGACGGGTAGAGATCGTGTATGAGAAGGTGAACATCACCGGCATTCCGGCAGATCAGGTCGAGCAGAAGAAGAAGGAGGAGGGGATCAGTGTGAAGCGCAAGCTAATCTTTGCGCTTGACCGGGACACGAGGAACAATCCGTTTCTGCCGATCCGCGGGACAGTGTATCGTCTCGGCGCGGAGCATGTCGGCGGATTTCTCGGCGGGGACGAGGACTTCATAAAGCTGATCACGAGCTGGTCGCGGTACCAGAATTTCTACGGCTCGAATATCTACGCATGGAATTATCGTTTCGGTTGGGTAGTTGGGATAGCCAGCGATCCATACGTTCCGACGACAGACAGATTCTATTTCGGAGGCGGCAAGACTCTTCGCGGATACAGGACTCTTGATGTCGGGCCGAGAACTCCCGAGGGAGAGTTGGCAGGCGGACGAGTGCTGATCCAGACGAACCAGGAGATTCGCAGGCCGCTGTTCTGGAAACTCTGGGCATCGGTTTTTGTCGACGTCGGCAACATCTACGAGGATTTCGATCAGATACGCTGGGACAACCTGCTTGTATCGAGCGGAGTGGGAGTGCAATACATCTCACCGGTAGGCCCGATAAGAATCGACTACGGCCACAGACTAATCCACGACACCTACCCCCAAGGCGGAAGATTCCACTTCTCGATACTGTACGCGTTTTAGGACGGTAGGGTTGAACCCGCCCTTCGGAAGCTCAGGACCGGCAGCGAAGCGGAGCGGTTCTGCCTATTTCGGGTTGCGGCAGGAATGCCGGGGGCTGTGGGGTCGGGGTGACTAACTTCGGCACAGTCCTACGTCGATTCATAGTCTCTGTACTGAGGTGACGGTGGG
>DAOVLC010000140.1 GCA_030631455.1 Candidatus Zixiibacteriota bacterium | reverse complement strand
GTTTGCCCTCCTGGAATATAAAATCGCCCTCCGTCCACGAGAACAGGTTGTATATGATCTCCTCTATCTGTTGCTTAAGACTGTTCGCGATCTCCTCACGCGAAAGGATCTCCATTTCCGATAGTACCAGCCCGAGCTTCTTACCGGAGCTTTTGTGGAGGTCCAGCGCTTTTCCAAGATCAGCCTTGCCTATCCTGCCCTGTCTCACCAGGAGACTGCCAAGGAACTCTTCTTCCTCACTCTCTGTGCTGGCACACAGGATGTTCCCACCCTTGAAGGATATTTCCCTTTTGGCGTGCCCTCTCGTAATGGCTAAGGTGCCGGTTTTACACCCCGTGGACAAGAGCTGCAGAATGTCCGGAAACGCTACCGTTTTCAGGTTGCCCGTAAAGCTCATCTGTTATCCAAACCTAAAGATAGATTCACTGTACACAGTTTCTCTATCCATTATCGGGCGGATGGGTGCATATCTTTACTTTGCATCGGGTAAAAGTGGTTCGTATGCAGGGGGTTCGGCGGAAAAATATGGGATAATTCCCTCTATCGAGGGTGGGATCACACTTAGTCGCCCAGCGCCGAGTGCTTTACAACGGTCTCTCCTCGATTGAAACTAAGCCGGATTGCCCCATACCTTCGTGTATCGAGAAGCGTGATCCCCTTCGCCTTGAGCTCTCTTTCCAGAAAATCGAGATCACTACGGTCTGGACTCCAGGGGTAGTTGTATATAACAATGCGGTCGGGAAGCAGGCGACCGATCTGATCCAGATGGTTGGCAATCGGTTCAAACGGGTATGGGAGAGCCAGAACTTCAAGCTGCAGGTGGTCATCGGGTTCGAGAGACTTCAGTTGTTCCCAGTCGGAGAGCCAGACAACGGACCTTTCACCAAGATCGAAACTCGCCATCTTTATACCATGTTGCGACCTTAACAGATGAATGGTGTTACCATCATCGGAGATAGTTACCCCGACGCTTGCGGTCGAATAGCCTGAGTCTACCGGAACCGGGCTTGCCTCGACAAATCCCTCCGGATCAACACTGTCAGATTGTAGCGGAGTGCAGTTAGCCCAGATATCGAGATTATCGATACCTTCCCCCGCAATATACGGCCGAAAAACGCGCTCGATCTGGTCGCGACCATTCTCCGACACGGCATTGGTCAAGATCATATCGTAGTCAGGAGGAATATGCAGATGCAGACCAGAGCTCCGACCGAGATCGAAGAACGTGACGGTCGGAATCTCACTGATCCCCTTCGCAACCCTTTGCCAAACGAACACATTCCCCCACACGAGCAACAGCAATACCAGGTATCTCAGGTTCCGCCTGCTCTTGATGGCTGAAAAGAAGGCGAACAGCACCGCGTAATAGAACGCGATGTGTAGCGCATCCGGTGCGGCCACTGTAAGCTTCACCAACGGTAGCGATGCGAACAGATCAACCGCCCTTATCGACATATGGAGAAAGAACTGCGCTACGATAGCAATCAAATCCGACAGGAATGGAATCGGAGCGAATACAATTAGAAGCAAGGACAGGATAACGGCCACCGATGAGAGTGGAATCACCACAAGGTTGGAAATGAATGTGATGAGAGGTATTGTTCCGAAATAGTATGCAAGGATCGGCGCCACTGTCAACTGGACAACTATTGACGAGAGGACGATCATCCATCCGTAATCCTTCACCCACCTCTTCCATCTCGGGTACCGCCGCTGTTTAGGCATAAGTCCCTTGAGGAAGTAGATGAGGCTGAAAGCGGCCGCGAAGGAGAGTTGGAATCCGACGTCATGCAGCATCAAAGGATCATACATGAGTATGAAAAGAGCTGCCACGGCGATTATATTCAGGAGGCTGCCCTTGCGATAAAGAATGCGTCCCGTTATCACCAGACCGATCATGAGAGACGCACGCACTACTGAGGGCTGGTTGAAGGATAGCTGACAGAAGATCACTATTACGAGGAGCGAGAGAATATCCACAAGACGTCGGGGAATTCCTATGATGCGAAATAGAAACATCACCGTAATTATCACGAGCGCAACATTCGAACCTGATACGGCAAGCAAATGGAGCGTCCCTGTGTCTCGGAATCTCTCATAAATCTGTTGAGGGATGAAGCGGGTTTCGCCAATAAGAAAACCTGCTATGAGATAGCGCTCACTTCCGTAGATGTGCTTCTCGAACACATCGAGAATATATCTCCGCAACGGTATGATGACCTTCGATACTATCCAGTTACCTGTACCTTCCTCGACCACTCGCACGTTGGAACTATGTCTGATGCTCACATATGAATTGACTCGTTTGAGTGTCAAGTACCGACGATAGTCGAACCCGTGGAAATTCCGCTTTTCGACAGGCGTGCGAACAAACCCTGTCACCGATATGTGATCAGCGTAGTTGAAACGTTCATCAAGCCTGTCGATTCTGACCAGCAGGAGCCCGGAAACGGGCACTGCCTTTCCTTTCAGAACCAGCGTGTCGCATTCAATGGTCAGAAGTGTCTTGTCGGGTCTCAGGTCCGGTTCTCTGATTAACCGTCCCTTCACTGTTGTTTCCTGCTGCAGGTCATTAAACCAGGAGATATGGTTTGGAGGGAAATTCGTTGCAAGAAGATTATATCTGAAGATTCCGAGAAGGACGAGACAACATGCTGCGGCGGTCACCATCCATAGTCTCGAACGCTTGTGAAGCGCAATCAGGGCCAGTATAAAGAAAAGAACAATGATACAGAACGCTATGAAGTCGGGGAAATGAACCGTGCTTCCTAATGTTATGCCGAGTATGAGCAGCAGGCAAGCAGCCGGCCCCGGATACCTGGTCATTTCTTCTTCCTGATCAACTCCAGGAGAGAATCAAGTTCAGGCAGTCGCAGGATCTTTGCAGCGCCTAAGTAGATCATGATCGCCCCCAGAAGCACTATGATTACATATATTAGCCAGGACACTTTCGAGCCGGCATCAATATCGCACGGCGCAATCTGCTGCCCAACGATCAGTAGAGCCGCCAGCAAAATAGATGGCAGAACGATCACCACTAGTCCCCGAAAACCGTTCTGTAATGAGGTCATTCGTATCCGCTTGCGAAGAAATAGCAGCAGAAGCGTGAAATTGAGCCATCCCGAGCACGCCACTGCGAGGCTCAGTCCTCGGAAATCGAGGTAGCCCTTGAGAATGAAACAGAGCAGTATATTAACTATGACTGAGACGACCGAGATCATGACCGGTATCCGTGTCTCCTTCAGAGCGTAGAACATCGGAACGGTTATCCTCACCGACGCGAAGGCAGCAAGACCAACTGCATAGAACGCCAGTGCCGAAGAAGTTTGCAGTGTGTCAACGGCAGTGAATTCGGCATGTTGATACAGCAACGCGACAATCGGTTCTCCCGCAAAAATGAGAATGACCTGTGCCGGCAAAACTAGAAAAAGACCGAAACGAAGCGCTTTCATGTACAGCTTGCCCATTCCGTCGTAGTCTTTCTCAGCAGCCAGCCGCGAGGCGTTCGGCAGCGCAACGGTTGCGATTGCAACGGCGAAGAGACCGAGCGGCAAATGCAGAAGCCGGTATGCGTAGTCGAGGAACGATACGGCGCCATCGGAGAGGGTCGACGCGAGATTCGTGATCACAAACACATTGATTTGTGTTGCAGCAAGACCTATCACCATCGGAGCCGCCAGTTTTAGAATCAGTTTCAGATCAGGATTGTTGAATTTGAAGTCGAACCGGAATTTGAACCCGCCCTTCAAAAGCTGCGGCAGTTGCACGAGGCATTGCCCAAGTCCTCCAATGAGAACGCCAAAAGCCATGCCGAGGATCGGCGGCGAGACGAAAGGACAGATCAGGAACCCTGCAGCAATCATTCCTATATTCAGAAGAGTGGGAGCAAACGCCGGAGTGCCGAATTTCCCGAGGGCGTTCAGCATACCCATAAATAGCGCTGCGGCCGATATGACCAGCAGGAACGGCATCATGACG
The DNA here is from genome assembly GCA_030631455.1 of Candidatus Zixiibacteriota bacterium. Classification (GTDB taxonomy): domain Bacteria; phylum Zixibacteria; class MSB-5A5; order JAABVY01; family JAHJOQ01; genus DAOVLC01. The sequence goes on along the minus strand of DAOVLC010000140.1, from coordinate 1,266 downwards.
CGGCCAAGAAGCACGGTCGTCTCCGTCTTGCCGGGAATATCCTCGAAACCGGGCACAAGCGCGGACACGATCAGAGGAACCAGCAGGATACCGATCAGCACGATCAATCCGACCACTACAAGAAGGAAACTCAGGACTAAGTTGGCAGTCCGCATGGCGTTAGATCGGCCAGCCTCTTTGAGTTTGGTGGTGAAAACCGGTATGAATGCCGCCGAAAGCGCGCCTTCTGCGAACATATCGCGCAAGAGATTCGGGATTTTGAAGGCTGCGACAAAGGCATCGTTAGCGTCTGATGCGCCAAACAGCCCCGACATCACGCTCATCCTCGCCATGCCGAGTATCCTGGAGCAGAATGTCCCCGCAGATACCTTAGCGGTCGATCTCACAAACTGCGGCTGTTCATGTTCATTTTCCATTGACAAATCTAATACATTGGCTATATTAGCCGATTAAGTGTTCGTTACGCCTTAGACAAAGGAGTCATTTTTGGCGCACCATTTACACACAAAGAAAGCTATGCGGCAGACAGTCAAGCGCAATAGACGAAACCGGACGACCAAATCGAAGATGAAGACGGCGATAAAGCAATTTATGGCCGCCGACACCGCTGAAGGCAAAGCGTCTGCAATGAAAGAGGCGCAGAGAATGATCGATCGCGCGGCCAAGAAGAATGTGATTCATGATAATGCCGCTGCTCACAGGAAATCTCAGCTTGCTCGCGCTTACAATTCGTTCGTCACGTCTCATACTTGATCTGTCGTTTACCTTTTCGAAATGCCTGCCGGTGGTCTAACACCGGCAGTTTTCATTTCCAGACAAGGTGGGGTGCATATTTCAGCAATCCCGGCTTGCGTTTGAATACCCGTTTCAAGATATCGATCGTATCTATCGCGTAGACCTTCTTTTCCCCGAACACCTCGTTGATCACGCTGATAATGAGGTCGAACTCATCCGGCTTTAGTCTGCGGAGAACCTCATGCGCGAGTGAGTAGAGTCTCAACTTGCGGCCGAACTTCTTCATGAATCTTCTCGGATACTGTCTGAGAATGTCATTCCGGTGTCCATCCCGGACATACTCCGCGGCCAGTTCGCCGGCTAGCCTGCCGGAATAGAGTGCGGTCGCAATGCCTGCACCGGTGAGTGAATCGATAAGTCTCGCCGAATCACCCACAGCCATCAGATTATCCTTGAGCATTGTCTTTCGACCTTCGAAGAGAGGCACTATGCCCATGACCCTCTGTGTGATCGTGTACGACTCGAATCTAC
>DAOVLC010000232.1 GCA_030631455.1 Candidatus Zixiibacteriota bacterium | reverse complement strand
GGTCGTGCCGGTTTTCCAGAGTTCCTCGAACAGATCGATGATCGCCTTGCCCGATGCCGAATCGAGATTCCCCGTCGGCTCGTCTGCGAGAATGAGCTTAGGGTGATTCGCGAGAGAGCGCGCAATCGCGACACGCTGCATCTCACCACCTGAAAGTTCCGTTGGTTTGTGATCCGCTCTGTCACTGAGACCAACCCGATCGAGAAGCTCGACGACCCGGGCACGCCGTATCTTCGCGGCGACTTTCCCGAAAATCAAAGGCAGTTCTATATTCTCGTAAGCGGTTGCGTATGGGAGCAGATTAAAGTTCTGAAACACGAAACCGACTTTCTTATTTCTTATGTCAGCGAGTCTCGACATACTGAGTCCCTCGACCGATTCATCATCGAGCCAGTATTTGCCTCCGGTCGGCACATCGAGGCAACCGACGATATTCATGAGAGTTGATTTGCCCGATCCTGACGGTCCGACAATCGACACAAACTCACCCGCATCGACAACGAGATCGACACCTTTGAGAGCCTCGACCTTAATCTTGCCTGTATTATACGCCTTGGAGATCCCAGTCATCTTAATCATCGCAACACCTCACTACTCATATCTCAGCGACTCTACCGGATTCACCGAAGCCGCCTTCCGCGCAGGGAAAAAGCCGGAGAAAAGACCTATAAGAGTCAACACGGCTATTGTCGTGAGCGCAATCGGAACAGAGATGGTCGGCTTGCCGAGCCACTGCATCGCCTCGCTATCCATAGGTATTGCCCCGAGCACTCCCGCTATCGTAAATGAGAAAAGCAGGCCGAGACCGCCCCCGATCCCGGCGATCAGAACAGCCTCGAGCATGAACTGCGTCATCACGTGCCCCCTCTTCGCACCCATAGCCATCTTGACGCCAATCTCAGCAGTACGTTCACGCACCGCCACATACATAATATTAGCGACGCCGACTCCCGCCACGAGAAGAGTCAGCCCGCCGATTATTCCAAAGAATATCTGCATCCCGATCATGACTTTGTTCATCGTCTCAGCGTTTTCGATGACATCCCAGACTGACAGCGCGCGTCTGTCCTCGGGATCGAACTGGTATTTCCCGCTGAGAATCGTATAGAGCCGATCCTGAATGTACTCGCTCTGACTGATGTCATAAGGTTTGAGCACAAGATTGCTCAGGTATCGATGGCTGTACATTCCTTCGAAAGTACTGAGAGGTATGAACGCAGTACTCCAGTCCGGACCCGAGTACATCCCCATCTGCAGCTTTTTCTGCATCACACCAATCACGGTGAACGGGATGTCGTTCAACTGAATTATCTCGCCCACCGGTTCTACATAACCGGGCGAACCCGGTTCACCGAATAGTTCATCACGAAGCTGATTACCGAGGAAGACGACGCGGCGCTTGCCCTCCATGTCGAGCTTGTTTATGAATCGCCCTCCCCTCTGAGCGTACATAGAACGCATGAACTCGTACTCCGGCATTACGCCATTGACCTTCTCCGACAGGCTCTTCTCTCCATAAGTGATCTCGCGACCCCACCTGATGAATTCGCCGCCCACAGCCTCAAGTTCCGGCACCTGCTCCCTTATGTAGTCGATTACATCAGGTCTGAACCGGATACTGCGGCCTCTCGGCAATCCTTTGTACGGTTTCTCGGTCTGACCTCCCCACACGATCAGGATTCCGTCGCCGAGACCCTTCCTGTTGATCTCAAGCTGCCTCCTCAAACCCTCTCCGAATGCAAGAAGCATTGTGATCGAAAGTGTCCCCCAGATGATAGCAAGAATAGTAAGCGACATCCGCAGCTTCTGGGTTTTCAGCTCTCTCAAAAACAGTCGTACTATGAGTTTGACATTACCGAGCATGGTTACATCTTCAACGACTGCACAGGGTTCATGTTAGCGGCTCTCCTCGCCGGAAAGAATCCTGCGAGAATGCCGATCACCATCAACAGGCTGACGGACAGAACTGCCTCGAAGGTAGTTACACTCGGAGTGCCTACGTATTCTTCGAGGTTAAGTGCCGGGAATACTCGGATCAGCGTCATCGCAAAGAGATACCCGCTGAACCCTCCAATGAAGGTTATGAGGAGTGTCTCCATCAGGAATTGACGCAGGACGAAGCCTTTCTTGGCGCCAAGCGACAGCTTGAGCCCGATTTCACGCGATCTCTCTTTAACGACTACATACATGATATTCGCCACGCCGATACCGCCTACGACCAGCGTTGCAAACGAGATCATCAGAAGGAAGATTCTGAATCCCCAGAAAAAGTCAGAGAAGAATTCCATGTTCTCTGCGGTGTCCCACATCCCGAGCGCCTGTTCGTCATTCGGATCGAACTTGTACTTGTTCCCCATCACCCGATATATCTTCTTCTTGGCGGCTTCGTGCACCTCCTGCGATTTCGCCTTCCAGACGACGACATCAGCTAATGTATGGCCGAACATCATCGCGGAAACCGAGTACGGCAGGAAAATCTTGTCCTCATCCCGACCACTGTATGATGAGTCCTGACCCTTCTTGACCATGACGCCTATCACCGTAACAGGAACGCCTCTTATCTCGATGACCTTGCCGACGGCATCCTCCTGGCCGAACAAATCCTCTTTCAGTTCGTTGCCGATAAAACAGACTCGCCGTCTCAGTAGAACATCAACCTCGTTTATGAATCGCCCACCCCAATCAGGAATAACATTTCGCATATCGCCGTATTCCGGCGCGACACCAGCAAGTTGCGCGGACAGGATGACCTTCTTGTAGCGTACTGGTATACTCCTGTTCTGATACTCAATCGATATCGCATCAAGCTCGGGGATTCGCTCCTTTAGCAAATCTACGTCAGCCTCTCTCAACAAGATTGACCTGCCTTTGGGGAGTCCCTTGTATGTCATGCCAGTACGGCCGGGCCAGGTTATGACGATATTCTCACCAAGTCCTTTGAATTGCTTCTCCTGATTGGCATGGATTCCATGACCGAATGCTCCGAGCAGTATCAGTGCCGATGTGCCCCAGAAGATACCGAAGAGAGTCAGCGCTGACCGCAGCTTCTGGCCGCGCATGTCGCGAAATATCTGGCTGATGAACATGAAGTGCATGGTTAGTTACTCGATCGTCTTCGGCGGCTTCTCCACTATCTCCTGGCCTTCTTCGAGCCCGGCAACTACTTCGATGCTGATGCCATCGGACAATCCGACCTCTATAGGCAACTGGCTGACCACACCTGTGGAATCCTTCACGTCAACGAACGTTGAGTCATTCGCGAAAGTGACCAGTCTCTCCGGAATAACGAGGACATCTTTTTTCTCGGCTATGATTATCTCCGCATTCGCCGAGTATCCCGCTCTCAGGACGCTCTTCGAAATAGACGTTATTTCCGCCTCGACGTCAAAGACTGTCGTATTGTCCTGCTTCCTTGCTTTTGGCGAGATTCTGCGAAGAATCCCATCAATCGTATCATTCGGAATCGCACCGATCTGCAACTGGACGGTCATATCATGAGACAGCTTGCCGACGTCAATCTCGTCGACCGTTCCGCGAAAGATCAGGTCCTCCATTTCAGCAAGGATCATCAACTCCGTACCGGACTGGTATGAAGTCAGCGGCACCACTGGATCACCTTGGTCGACATTTCTCTGCAGCACTGTTCCGGAAATCGATGATCTGATGACATTCTCGACGGTACGTCCTGCAATATTCGTTTTGCCCTTCTCGATGAGAGAGAGCTTCTCACGCGAGGATTGCAGGCGCACGTTGGCCTGCTCGAATGCTGTCTGAGCATCATCAAGATCGCTCTGCGGTATAAGACTCTTCTCGTGCAGCCCGTTGATACGGTCGTAGCCTCTCTTGGCATTGTCAAAATCGACTTTGGCTAACTCGACCTGCCTCGTCGCTTCCGCGAACTCGATCGGAGTCGGTTGCGGCGCAATATCAAACAGCGGGTCACCAACCGCGACTCGATCTCCAACATCGACATAGGTTCTTGAGACGATTCCGGATATCTGAGACTTGACCATTATCTCCTGTTTCGGCTCGATTTGACCGATAGCCATCGCCTTATCGACAACACTCCCTCTCTCGACAGTATGCGTGGTGAAAGCGTTATCGCTACTTGAGGATGAGTTAGAAAATCCGAGGAACAGTGCGGCGGCTACCACAATGACGACAACAAGGACTATAACGATTTTCTTGAACATGGCGCTTACTCCCGATTAGCAATTCACTTTCTTTTTAGTCTATACGGCAGGGCAGACAGTGAGTTGCAAAAGATATAGCGACTGAAATCAGCGCACTAAG
>DAOVLC010000280.1 GCA_030631455.1 Candidatus Zixiibacteriota bacterium | reverse complement strand
TTTCGACTATTGGTTCTTACGCTTCGCGTAAGAATAAGAGAATAGTCAAGTCTCTGCGGTCAGCTTCGCTGCACTGCCTGTCCTGAGCTTTCGAAGGGCGAGATTTGACCTACAATTTTGCGGTGACCCGACGCCACCACGAAGAATACGTCCGTTATCTTGCCAGCTTGTCGAGTTTCTCGCGTAGCGGGTTTAGTGGTATCAGCCCCGTGATCGTCTCTCGGGGTCTGCCTCTATGGAACAGGATAAGCGTCGGTACAGACATTATCTGATATCTCGTCGCAGTCTCGGGATTTTCATCGACATTCAACTGGAAGATGTTCACGCGTCCGACATAATCGGGGCCGATCTCATCAAGAAGTCCCTTCATGACCTGACAGGGTGAACACTTCGGTGACGAGAAGTCGACCACTACAGGCAAATCCGATGCAAGAACATCCTGCTCGAACGACTCATCGGTAACCGGTAAAGGCCTGCCCGGTTTGGGTGGCCGGTTGAAGAGTTTTGAGAAGAATCCCATTTTAGTTTAGCCTTCATGCTGCAGGTCTGTTGCTCTCAGAATTCTGAATCGGTGATAGAGAGCGATAAACGTTCCTGCGATTATGATTATCGAGCCGAGCCACACCAACTGAATCAGTGGTTTGGTCGACACTTCCACAATGAGGACATCCTGCGCGACGTCGTTCCGGTTCGATATCCTTAAATCCACCGTCCCCATATCCGGGCTGACTTTTTCGAGTGTGAGTACAGTGCCGGTACTGTCCAGATTGACCGGGAAATACTCATGCTGCCCGTCAGGCAGAGCCGACAGGCTCGGCACAACCCGTGCGGAGTCGTGCCCCTTCGACACGGTAAGTTCCGCGCCAACCAGAATCGTGCCCGCTTCGCCATGCGAAGGCATGTCATATGAATGGAAAGTGATTTCCCACTCGCCCATGTTCTTCGTTTCTCCCTTTGATATTGTAGCAGATTCGCCGGGCACCGTTGTCTCCAACTGTTCGGCGGCGATATAGAGGTCGTAAAGCAGATGCGATCTGATGTACGGCTCCCTCATTATGCTCCGTGTATAGCTGTCAAAATAGAGCCTTGGATCAGCGGTGAAAGTGCTGCCGTCCTCTTCGATTTCGATATACACGGCATTCCGTTTCTGCATGATGTCGGATTGTACGCCGGTGAATTTCAGGGAGTAATCCATCGCTTCGATAACTTCACCCTTTGCAAGAACAGCCTTCTCGCTTTTCGAGAAGACACTCGTGGCCAGAAAGCCGATCAGGATCATTCCGAATCCGATATGCGCAAGAGCCCCGCCCATCTTTCTTCCGAGTTTGTGCGGAGACATGACGAGTGTCTGCACATTCGCAGATAGCGTGAAGGCAGCAAAGAAGACAAGAAGTGCATGCCGGATGGAATCGACACCGAGAAGAAGGCCAACCAGCATGCATGCAATAGCCGCTATGATCGATGGGCTACTCTTCTTGAGAACCTGAATCACACTCGGCTTTCCTGCTCTTAGAAATGGTGTCAGTCCTGCAAGAAGCGCCATTAACACCCCGATGGGCAAGGCTATCTTGTTATAGTAGTCTATGCTGACATTTGCCGGATCCGAGAAAAACGGCAATCTCGTAATTAGCGGTGATGAGGTTCCGACGAGAGTTAGCAATGCGAACGCAGTTATAACCACCATTCCAACTGATGTCAGGAAATCTACTGACCAGGGATCGTCCGTTTTCTTCAGTGGCTTTATGTGCTTGAACCTGTAAAAGAAGAGTGCAAGAATCATTACGAGGAATATTGCCAGGAAAAGGACAAGGTACGCACTCATACCGAGGTCAGTGAATGAATGTACGGAGAAATCAGCCAGCACACCGCTACGAGTCAGGAACGTGCCGTAAACAACGAGCAGGAATCCAAACGAGGCGAGAAGCAAATTCGACTTTCGAAGCTGTCCGTACTTTCTCTCGACAAGCAGGCCGTGCATCAGCGCGAGATTCGTCAACCATGGAATTAGCGACGCGTTTTCGACCGGGTCCCACGCCCAGTATCCGCCCCATCCGAGTGTTTCGTATGCCCAGTAGCCGCCGAGGAAGATTCCGAGACCGAGTATCGCCGATGAGAGCAGTGACCAGGGGAGAGCATCCTTCGTCCAGGTCTTGTACTCATGCTTGGTGAGAGCCGCCATTGCATACGAGAAGGGGACCGCCATAAGGGCGAATCCTACGAAGACTACCGGTGGATGAATAATCATCCAGAAATTTTGCAATAACGGATTCAGCCCGCTTCCCTCCTCCGGGGAGAATGGCAGCATACTGAAGGGTGAGCGAACAGCAAGCAGGACAAAAAGGAAGATCGCTCCGAGCATGTAATAGAACATTGCAATCTGTGCCTGCGGATCCTTGCGCTTGTATATGAACAGGCCAAGTAGCGCCGTGAACAGCACCCACAGAAGAAACGTCCCGGCCTGACCTGCCCAGAAGGTCGACACCAGCAGGAAAAACGGCAGGTCGGTCGAGCTGTAGTCACTCACATACTCGATCTGGAAATTGTGTGTCAGGATTTCGTAGAGAAGGAGAGCCGACAGCGCGACAGTCAGACCGACGAATGTAATATATGCTCGTCTGCCGAGAGACAGGTACTCGGGTCTTCCGATGACGCGAAGGAAGTATCCCCCAAGAGCAATCACGCAGGACGCGAATGCAAGATATAGAAGTAGATTTCCAAGGAACATGTTTACGAGTCCCCCTCATACTTCGAGGGGCACTTGAGGAGTAGCTCGTCTGCGTGGAATCTGCCGTCCTTGTATTTGCCCATGCAGACGATAGTCTCCGCTTGATCGAAATTGCCGGGCATTGACCCGGTGTAGACGACAGTCAACTGCTGATGATCCTCGTTCTCGACTTTGAACACAAGCTGAAGGCTGTCGCTGTCAAAATGGACATCATCTTTAAGAATCGAACCTATTATCTGCACGCGCTGATCGCGCTGCTTGGCTTCATCGAACGATATGTAGGGAGTGAGTGTGTCATTCAGCGAAGAAAACAGCCAGACTGCTGCTAAGATGACAATTACTGCGCCCACGATCAGTTTTCTCTTCATTTGCGCTCCAGTTTCTTCACACGCTTGTCAAGTCTGAACACTACAACGAACAGACCGCCCCATACAACCAGGGTCACGGCCATGACGGCATAGTTTAGCCAGTCAGTTGCCATAACTTCGCTCCAACTGTTTTTGTTCCAGCCTAATGATTCGGCTGCCGATATTGAAAAGCCATATATATATGCAGAGAAAACAGAACAGCAATGAGAAGAAAATAAACGCTACGTGGCCGCCTATGTTTATCGAACTCGCGGAAACAAAGGTGTCCTCAGGATGCAGAGACTGGGCAATTCGTGGGACCACGAATCCGAAAAACGGAACTGTGACAAATGCCATTATCGAATATACGGCGGAGAATGCGGCTCTGCGTTCAGGCTGTGCGACGGCTTGCCTGAGTGCGAAATATGCACCGTAGATGATGAGTAGGATCAGTATGGATGTTTCCCTCGGATCCCAGTTCCAGAATGATCCCCAGGCGATTTTCGCGAAAACTGAGCCTGTAATTGTGGCGAGCACGCAGAATATAGTGCCGAGTTCTGCCGCCAGAGCAGCTTTGCCATCGGAGAGCAGATCTTTCTTTCTCAGGTAGATAATCCCGTAAACCATGGCGTA
>DAOVLC010000159.1 GCA_030631455.1 Candidatus Zixiibacteriota bacterium | reverse complement strand
CAGTCTGTATTCGTAGTTCATCTCACGACCCCATCCCGATTTCCCATTTGCCGACAGTCTCCCACGGCGTCGGCATTCCAGACTCACCATCGCCTGCCGAGACATTCGCTCTCGTCGACAACTGGCTCGCGAGCGCTCCGGCAGCGAGTACAAAGGGCAGATTGTCGCCATCGGTTACGGCCGGTGACCATTCCGGCATGTGCGTCGGAATGAAATCGGTGTATGTCCTGCCTTCGATGAATTCATCGTGACCGAGAACATCCCTGAGATAATCGATTTGTGTAGTAACGCCGAGCACGACGTACTCCGACAACGCCTCAATCATTCTCTTGCGGGCAGCCTCGCGATCAGGACCCCATGCGATGAGTTTCGACAGTATTGGGTCGTAGAAAACCGACACTTCCGCACCGGAATATATGCCGCTGTCGACGCGAATACCCGGGCCTGTCGGTTCCTTCAGATAATGAATAGTGCCCGCTGCAGGCAGGAAATTACTGGCGGCATCTTCGGCATATATACGGCATTCAATCGCATGCCCGGTCTGGGCAAAATCGTCCTGTTTGAACGACAGCGGTGCTCCCGCCGCAACCTTAATCTGTTCAACGACGAGATCGACTCCTACGACCATCTCCGTGATCGGATGCTCGACCTGGATGCGCGTGTTCATTTCGAGGAAATAGAAATTGCCCGACTTATCAAACAGAAACTCGACAGTACCGGCATTGCTGTAATTGCACGCCTTCACAACTTTGACGGCCGCCTCACCCATCTTGATGCGAGTCTCGGGTGTCAATGCTGTCGAGGGAGTTTCTTCGATTATCTTCTGATGCCTGCGCTGGATTGAACATTCACGTTCAAATAGATGCACCGCGTTTCCGTGAGTATCACCAAACACCTGGAATTCGATGTGCCTCGGGCAATCGATATATTTCTCAAGGTATACGGAATCGTCACCGAACGCCGACTTCGCTTCGCGCATAGCACCTTCAAGCGCAGATTCCAACTCCTCGACCTTCTGCACAGTCCGAATACCCTTACCGCCACCACCTGCGGCAGCCTTCAGAAGCACCGGGTAACCGACCTTCTCTGCCTCTTCGGCAAACAGCGCAGCATCAGCCGCCGAAGCGTGCATGCCCGGTATAACCGGCACACCAGCCTTGATCATCATCTGTCGTGCCTCGACTTTGTTTCCCATCAAGCGTATCGACTCTGCGCCCGACCCGATGAATACCAGCCCCTCATCCTTGCAGCGCTGCGCGAACTCATGATTCTCGGCAAGAAAGCCGTAGCCGGGATGGATTGCGTCGCAGCCGGTCTCCTTAGCTGCGGAAATGATCTTGTCAATCGCGAGATAGCTCTCCAAAGGCGCAGGCGGACCAACGCAGACAGCTTCGTCGGATTGCAGCACGTGTAGCGCTTTCGAATCTGCTTCCGAATACACTACAACAGACGGGACACCGATTTCCCTGCATGCGTGTATTATCCTGCACGCGATCTCTCCGCGATTTGCTATCAGTATCTTATCGAACATTGTTGTCATCGAATCAATAATTCCAGGCGGGCGGTCATTCCTTCACCCAGTTTGGCTTGCGTTTGTTGAGAAAGGCGTCCATACCTTCCTGACCTTCCTCGGACTTGCGAAGGTTGGCGATAACCTTAGCGGTATGGACTTTTGCCTCCTGCAAATTCTGTTCTGCTATTGTCGCCAGGAGATCTTTACAGCATGTCAGCGCAGCCGGGCCGGATGATAGAATCTGCCGTATCATCTCATCGACCGCATCATCGAGCTGCTCCGGTTCCACTACCCTGTTGACGAGCCCGGCTTGAAATGCCCGCTCAGCCGTAAGCCTCTCCCCTGTCAAGAAAAACTCTCTCGTTGGTCCTTCGCCGACTCGCCTGACCACGTACGGAGATATGCAGGCCGGCACTATTCCGATCTTGACTTCGGAGAAGGAGAAAACGGCTGACGAGGAAGCGATCGCGATATCGCAGACTGCAACGAATCCTGTCCCTCCGCCGATAGCGGCGCCGTTAACTCGCCCGATCACAGGCTTCGGACAGGTATAGATCAGATTGAGAACCTCCGCCAGTTGCAGCGATTCCGAGAAGTTTTTCTCGTAGCCATAGTTCTTGACAGCTTTCATCCAATTAAGATCAGCCCCCGCACAGAACGATTTCCCCTCACCGGTCAATACCACGACCCGCAGCCCCTTGTCGCGTTTAATCCTCTCGAATAGCTCGTATAACTCTTCGATCATCCGGCTGTTGAAAGCGTTGTGAACTTCCGGCCTCGAAAATGTTATACTGCCGATTCTGTCCTTTCGCTCGTAGGTCAAAGTGTCGAAATTCATGCTGCTCTCCCTACATTCTGAACACACCGTAGCGCTGGTCAGGTATTTCATGGTTGAGAGACATTGCGATTGACAGACCGAGCAGCGTCCGGGTGTCTACGGGGTCGATTATGCCATCATCCCAAATGTGCGAGGTCGAATAGTAAGGCGAGGACTCGGACTCGTACTTCTCCAGGATCGGCCGCTTGAATTCTTCCTGCTCTTCGGGAGTCATCTCGATTCCCTTCTTCTTGAGCTGCCTCATCTTGATCGTCAGGAGTACATTGGTCGCCTGTTCGCCTCCCATCACGCAAATCTTGGCATTCGGCCACATCCAGAGAAGCCTCGGGAAATACCCGCGCCCGCACATTGCGTAGTTTCCTGCGCCATTGGAGGCACCCACTATTAGGGTGAATCTCGGAACATTGGCATTGGCAACCGCATGAACCAGCTTCGCTCCGTCCTTCGCAATGCCGCCGTGCTCATACTGCTTGCCGACAATAAAACCGGTGATGTTTTGCAAGAAGATGAGCGGTATCTTGCGTGAGGTGCAGAGTTCGATAAAGTGAGCACCTTTAACGGAACTCTCCGAGAAGAGGACGCCGTTGTTCGCAAGTATGCCAACCGGATAGCCCATGATACGGGCGAATCCGCAGACCAGGGTGATCCCGTATAATTCCCTGAATTCCTGGAAACGCGACCCGTCAACTATCCGCGCTATTGCCTCTCTAATATCATACATCCTCTGTAGATCTGCCGGGATGATTCCGTACAACTCTTCCGGATCATAATACGGATCCTCCGGCGTTGCAACGTCGAGCTGGAATTTCTTTGGACGGTCGAGAAACTCGACTATGTTCCGCGCGATTTGAAGCGCATGCTTGTCATCTCGTGCGTAATGATCTGTCACACCCGATATTCTGCAATGCACATCTGCGCCGCCGAGATCCTCATCGGTAACCGTCTCGCCGGTAGCAGCCTTGACAAGAGGTGGGCCGCCAATGAAAATCGTCCCCTGCTTGCGGACTATCACCGTCTCGTCGGACATCGCGGGCACATAGGCGCCACCTGCCGTGCAGGAACCCATCACGATCGCGATCTGAGGAATACCCTCAGCCGAGAGTCGTGCCTGATTATAGAAAATTCGCCCGAAGTGATCCTGATCCGGGAATGTCCCCGACTGGTGCGGAAGGAAAATCCCGCCCGAATCGACGAGATAGACGCACGGCAGCCTGTTTTCGAGCGCAACCTGCTGTGCACGGAGATGTTTCTTGATCGTCATCGGATAATAGGTGCCACCCTTGACGGTCGCGTCGTTGGCGACAACGAGTACCTCGCGGCCATGCACCAGACCGATGCCGGTGATCACTCCCGCCGAAGGAGCTTCATTATCATATTGATCCCCGGCAGCCAACGGTGTGAGTTCGATGAACGGCGAGTTTCTGTCGAACAGGAGATCAAGCCGCTCGCGAACAGTCAGCTTGCCACGCTTGTGGTGCCGTTCCACCATGTACTCCGGCCCACCCTTCTTGATCTGAGCCAGACGTTCACGGAGCTGCGCGGACAGCTTGAGGTTTTCCTCCCGATTAGCTTTGAACTCGGGAGAGTTGGTATCAATCTTCGATTCGATTCGATACATCAGCCTATACCGTCGTCACGCCTTCGATCGCGGGCACAGCCTTGTAGCCGTAAGACAGCACGCCGTGCTCGCCGTGCGTCTGGACGCGCCTGAACTCCAGCTTCACTTTCTGCCCTATTTCGAGCTTGGCCGGGTCGCAATCGGTGAGTTGACACATTATCCTCGTGCCGTCCTCAAGTTCGATTATCGCCACGACATACGGGGCGGCATCCTTGAACTGAGACGGGGGCGTCTCGATTACCGTGTATGTGTAGACCGTCCCGTTGTCCGGAAGCACATACGGCTCAAGAGTCGACCCGTCAAGCGAACCGGGAGTCACGATGCGCGGCGGAAAGAAAACAGTCCCTTCCTTGGAGCACTTCACCGCTTCCAGTCTATATCGTTGCGGGTTCTCCCGCCATGTTCTCGATGGAAACATCAGACCACCTCCATTATGTGAACGACGGAAGATCCGCCTGAACCGCCCATGTTCTGTGCCAGACCGACCTTCGCGCCCTCGACCTGCCTGTCACCCGACTCCCCTCGAAGCTGGCCGACAAGCTCGATCACCTGCGCGACACCTGTCGCTCCGACCGGATGACCCTTGGACTTGAGTCCACCCGACGTATTGATCGGAATTCTGCCACCGATATGCGTCTCGCCCGACTCTGCGCCGGTGCCACCCTTACCGACATCGAAAAAGCCGAGCGCCTCGATCACCATGATCTCGGCAATCGTGAAGCAATCATGGACCGCGGCGACCTGGATATCTTTTGCCTTCACTCCGGCCATCTCGTAGGCGGCGCGCGCGGCATCCTCGGCGCTCGGCAGTCCGACCAGATTGGGCCGACGCAGGACCGACATGCTGGCGGTGGCGCATCCCATCCCATCCAGCCAACCGACCGGCTTGGATGATTGCCCGGCGATATCCTCGCAGGCGAGAATGACACAGGCGGCGCCATCGGCGTTGGCACAGCAGTCGTAGACGCAGAACGGCGAGGCGACCGGGTCCGACGCCAGCGCCTTCTCCATGGTGATCTCCTTGCGAAACAAGGCGTT
>DAOVLC010000014.1 GCA_030631455.1 Candidatus Zixiibacteriota bacterium | reverse complement strand
GGCTTCTTCGAGCATCTCCTCCGGAATGGGTATGTCCTCGTATTCCGTCCCGAGACTGTCGTCGTCATACATCCGGCAGCTCATGTCGAGTAGATTCACGATACCTGTAAAAGTATCACCCTCACCGTAAGGAAGAGTAAGGGCGACAAAGTTCGCTCCCAGCTTTTCACGCATCATCTTCAAAACACGATTATACGAAGCCCCTATCCGATCCATCTTGTTAACAAACGCGATCCTCGGGATATTGTACTGGTCAGCCTGTTTCCAGACTGTTTCAGATTGAGGCTCCACCCCACCGACGGCACAGAATACACCTATGGCGCCGTCCAGCACCCGAAGCGATCTCTCGACTTCGGCGGTGAAATCGACATGCCCGGGGGTATCTATAATGTTGATTCGTATGTCTTTCCAGAAGCACGTGGTGGCGGCGGAAGTAATCGTTATACCACGTTCCTTCTCCTGCTCCATCCAATCCATGGTAGCGGAGCCATCGTCCACCTCGCCCATGCGGTGAGTTCTACCGGAGTAGAACAGGATTCTCTCGGTCGTCGTGGTCTTACCGGCATCTATGTGCGCCATTATGCCGATATTCCTGACCTTGTCGATTTTCGTTTTCCTCATTACAACAAAAAAAGCTCCACTGCCAGATCGATCACGCGACACCTACAGTAGAGCTGAAACTCAGATTTGATCCCGACTGATTCTTTGGTCGGTTCCTTTCGTCTAAGAGTTTATTCTACCATCTAAAGTGGGCGAACGCTTTGTTGGCTTCGGCCATGCGATGCGTATCCTCGCGCTTCTTAATGGAGGCGCCTTCATTCTTCGAGGCCGCCAGGAACTCGGAAGCGAGTTTTTCGGCCAACGAATGTTCATTACGCGAGCGAGAGAACCCGATCAACCACCTGATAGCCAACGCATTACGGCGACCAGGACGAACTTCGACCGGGACCTGGTAGGTCGCTCCGCCGACACGACGAGATTTGACCTCCAGTACCGGCTTCACGTTGACCATCGCCTTATGGAAAACCTCCAGACCCTTCTGGTTCGTCTTCTTTTCGATTATTTCGAGCGCAGTGTAGAAAATCCGCTCTGCGATCGATTTCTTGCCTCTCTGCATAAGGTTGCTAATGAATAACGTCACCATCGTGTCGCCATATACAGAATCAGGCGGTCGCTCTCTACGCTGTAACTGTTTCCTTCTGGGCATACTCTCAACTACTTCTTAGGTTTCTTCGTTCCGTATTTTGATCTGGCATTATTGCGATCCTCAACACCGGATGCGTCCATCGTACCGCGAATTATGTGGTACCGAACACCCGGCAGATCCTTGACACGACCTCCGCGGATCATCACAATCGAGTGCTCCTGGAGGTTATGACCTTCACCCGGGATGTACGCAGTTACCTCGATGCCGTTGGTGAGCCTTACGCGGGCAACCTTCCGCAGGGCCGAGTTCGGCTTCTTGGGCGTCGAAGTATACACACGCGTACAGACGCCTCGCTTCTGCGGGCTGCCTTTCAGCGCCGGAGTGTTGGTGTTGACTATAATTCTCTTCCGTCCGTGACGGATCAACTGATTAATTGTCGGCAACTGCTACCTCATCTCCATAAGTTCCAAACACAACACAAACCAATATAATACACCTATCTTCAACATTGTCAAGTGCTTTCTTCTATCAGCTCTACCTCTTGAATATCGGAAGGCTTGTCCGATTTTTCAGGAGCGATGACCTTGATAGCCCTGTATTTCTCCAAACCCGTACCGGCGGGAATCAGGTGTCCGATGATGACGTTTTCCTTCAGACCTCTCAGGTCATCGGTCTTCCCGTGAATAGCAGCTTCGGTCAGAACTTTCGTGGTCTCCTGGAACGACGCGGCAGAGATGAAGCTGTCGGTCGAAAGCGATGCCTTCGTTATTCCAAGCAGCAGAGGCTGGAACGTGGCAGGCTCACCGCCTTCCGCGATGATTCTGTCATTCTCATCTTTGAACCTGTGCTTGTCTACCTGCTCGCCTTCGAGGAAGTTCGTATCACCGACGCTTTCGACTCTCACCTTCTGAAGCATCTGCCTGACGACGACCTCGATGTGCTTGTCATTGATCTTGACGCCCTGAAGGCGGTAGACCTCCTGTACCTCATTCACGAGATACTCCTGCACCGCGTTCGCACCAAGAATGCCGAGAATGTCATGCGGGTCGATCGCGCCTTCGCAGAGTCTTTCACCCGCGCGCACGACATCGCCCTCGTGAACACGCATGTGTTTGCCGTGCGGGATCAGGTATTCCTTGTGCTCGCCTTCCTCACCGGTCACGAGCAACTGCTGGTTTCCTCGCACTATCTTTCCGAACTCCACGACGCCGTCGATCTCGGTCACAACGGAAGGGTCACGGGGCTTCCTCGCTTCAAAGAGCTCCGCAACTCGTGGCAGACCGCCGGTAATATCGCGAGTCTTCGAGATATCCCGTGGTATTTTCACCAGATGATCACCCTTGAATATCTTATCGCCGTCCTTGACCAGCAGCTGAGCTCCGGTCGGAATGGAATAGGCTACAAGCTTCTTTCCATCCTTATTGAGAATATCGATGGCTGGCATCAGGGACTTGTCACGCTGTTCGATGATCACCCATTTACGGAATCCGGATTTCTCGTCGAGTTCCTCGCGAACAGACTCCTCTTCCACGATATCCCTGAACTTGACCACACCGGACCGTTCGCCCAGAATCGTGTTACTGTATGGGTCCCACTCGAACATCGTGTCGTCGCGGTTGACCTGGTCGCCATCCTTAACGGTCAGCGCAGACGCGTACGGCACGTTGAAACGTGCGCGAACACGTCCCTCCTCATCGACAATCTGCATTTCCGTTTCTCGATTGACCACAACTCTGATGCTGTCCTTGCGGGCAATCGTCTTGCTGTTAAGGATCTTGACAGTGCCAGCGTACTTGGAGAGCACTTTCGACTGCTCCGCAATACGGTCGGCGGTACCACCGATGTGGAAAGTACGTAAAGTAAGCTGGGTACCGGGTTCTCCAATCGACTGCGCTGCAATCACGCCGACAGCCTCTCCGAGTTCAATCGGCTCGCGGGTAGCGAGATTGCGACCGTAGCACGCTCCGCATACTCCGCTGCGAGTCTCACAGGTCAGAACCGACCGAATCCTCACGCTATCGATTCCCGCCTCTTCGACACGAGCCGCCGCGTCGTCATCAATCTCCTCACCCGCCTCCACAATGGTTTCTTCAGTGATGGGATCGAATATCTCTTCAAGCGCCACTCGCCCCAGGATTCTGTCCGAGAGCGATTCGATGACTTCCTCTCCCTCTTTCAGGGCTGACATCGAAATCCCGAGAATCGTATCGCAGTCTTTTTCCGTGATGATCACATCCTGCGCCACATCGACCAGACGGCGCGTCAGATAACCCGCGTCAGCAGTCTTGAGTGCAGTGTCCGCCAGACCTTTTCTTGCGCCGTGAGTGGAAATGAAATACTCCATCACGTTCAGGCCTTCGCGGAAGTTGGCGACAATTGGCGACTCGATGATCTCACCGATCTGTCCGGTAATTCTCTTCTGCGGCTTACCCATGAGACCACGCATACCCGCAAGCTGCCTGATCTGGTCCTTAGACGAACGAGCACCCGAGTCAGCCATCATAAAGACCGGATTAAATCCGTAATCTATATCGGCGAGACCCCGAAACATCGCTTCGGCGACCTCCGAAGTTGTCCGAGTCCAAATATCAATAACCTTATTGTATCTCTCGCCGTTTGTTATCACACCTTTGTCATACAGCTTCTGAACACTCTTGACTTCCTTGACAGCATCGGACACCATACCGTCCTTTTCGCTCGGAACGACCAAATCTCCGATGGCAACTGTCGTGCCGGAGAGAGTCGCGTATTCGAATCCGAAGTGCTTCAGTCTATCGAGAAAATCGGATGTTCCGTTCGCTCCGAGAGCCGTGTAAGCATGCAGCACGAGCTCCTCAAGCCTCTTCCTCGAAGCCGTTTCGTTGAAAAACGGAAGTTCAGGAGGGAATATCGTATTGAACACGACCCTTCCGATCGTAGTCTCCACACGCACACCGTCTATTCGAACAACTATAGATGCGTGAAGATCGACCTGGTCTGCCGCTAAGGCGGACAACACCTCTTCTTTCGATGAAAACACGGAGCCCTCTCCCTTGGAGCCAGGTCTTGGTTTGGTCAGATAGTGGAGACCAAGAACAATATCCTGCGACGGCGTGGCGACCGGTCTGCCGGACGACGGAAGAAGTATATTGTTTGTCGACAGCATCAGAAGCTTCGCTTCCAGCTGCGCTTCGAACGACAGGGGCACATAGACGGCCATCTGGTCACCATCGAAGTCGGCGTTGAACGCCGCGCATACCAGTGGATGCAAGCGAATTGCCTTCCCCTCGATCAGCACCGGGTAAAACGCCTGGATACCGAGGCGGTGCAAAGTCGGTGCGCGGTTCAGTAGGACCGGATGATCGCCGATTATCTCTTCGAGAATGTCCCAGACTTCCGGTCTCTCCCGCTCGACAAGCCGCTTTGCGGACTTGACCGTCTGGACATATCCCTTCTCCTCGAGCTTCATAATTATGAATGGCTTGAAAAGCTCCAGGGCCATGATCTTCGGAAGGCCGCACTGATGCAATTTCAGTTCTGGACCGACAACGATCACCGAACGGCCCGAATAGTCCACTCTCTTGCCGAGCAGATTCTGGCGAAACCGTCCCTGCTTGCCCTTGAGAAGATCGGAGAGCGATTTGAGAGGCCGTTTCGAATCGCCGCGGACAGAATGTGTTCGCCGGCCATTGTCGAAGAGCGCATCTATCGATTCCTGAAGCATTCTCTTTTCATTTCGGAGAATGACCTCGGGTGCCCTTATCTCGATCAGTTTCTTCAGTCTGTTGTTACGATTGATAACCCGCCTGTACAGATCATTCAGGTCCGACGTGGCGAATCTCCCTCCCTCAAGCGGCACGAGAGGCCGCAGATCGGGCGGGATCACCGGGATCACGTCAAAGATCATCCATTCCGGCTTGTTGTTCGACTGCCTAAAGGCCTCGATTACCCGTAGACGCTTCAGGACGTCCTTCTTTCTCTGGACCGAAGTTTCCACCTTGACTTGCGCGCGAAGTTGAATCGAGACATCCTCAATATCGATTTTCTTGAGCAGTTCACGAATCGCCTCCGCGCCCATGCGGGCATCGAACTCTTTTTCGGCCTCGAGAAGTTCCTGGTATTCATCCTCGGTAATAATGTCCTTTTCCTTGTAGGACGTATTACCGGGATCGATCATCACGTACGCTTCGTAGTAGAGCACTCGTTCGAGTTCCCGAACGCTGAGATCGACAAGATATCCGATACGAGACGGAAGCGATTTGAAGTACCAGATATGGGAAACCGGCACCGCGAGGCTGATATGCCCCATTCTCTCTCGACGGACCTTCGAGTGAGTAACCTCGACTCCGCAGCGGTCGCAGACAATGCCCCGAAATCGAACACGCTTATATTTTCCGCACGAGCACTCGAAGTCCTTTACAGGACCGAATATCCGCTCGCAGAAGAGACCTTCACGCTCAGGCTTGAAGGTTCTGTAATTGATCGTTTCCGGCTTCGTGACCTCTCCGTGTGACCAGGATTCGACCGTATCCGGAGAAGCAAGTTGGATTCTAATCGCCGAAAACTCTGATGGTCGCTTTATCTGATGCGAAATAAAATCGACCATATGGGCTCACTCCTTAGTATTTTGGGACCGACTTTCGCCTGACCTGTTACAAGTCCTATTTTTCTATCAACTCCACATCGAGACCCAGTGACTGGAGTTCCTTAACTAACACGTTGAAGGACTCCGGCACGCCCGGCTCGGGTGGATTCGCTCCTTTGACGATTGCCTCATAGACTTTTGAACGCCCCGACACGTCATCCGACTTAACGGTCAGCATTTCCTGAAGAGCGAAGGCGGCACCGTAAGCCTCCATCGCCCAGACTTCCATCTCGCCGAATCTCTGACCGCCAAACTGTGCTTTGCCGCCGAGCGGCTGCTGAGTCACGAGAGAGTACGGGCCGATCGAACGAGCATGGATCTTGTCATCAACAAGGTGCGAGAGCTTCATCATATACATGCAGCCGACAGTAACCTCATTGTCGAACGGTTTACCTGTTCGACCATCATAGAGAACTGTCTTGCCCGACAATGGAAGGTCGGCTTTTTCGAGTTCTGATTCGATTTCAGTGAGACTGGCGCCGTCAAATACCGGCGTCGATATATACCTGTCGAGTTTCTTGACCGCCCATCCGAGATGTGTTTCGAGAATCTGACCTACATTCATACGCGATGGAACGCCGAGCGGATTCAGTATGATATCGACAGGTGTACCGTCGGGAAGATATGGCATGTCCTCAATCGGGAGTATCTTGGCCAGTACACCTTTGTTACCGTGCCTTCCGGCCATTTTGTCTCCGACCGACAACTTCCGTCGGATGGCAATCTTCACCTTGACAAGCTGCTTCACGCCAGGTGCAAGCTCTGCGCCCCGAATCACCTTGTCAACCTCATTTTCCATCTGCGCGCGCTTCTCACTGATCAGCGCTTCGGCTTCGGCAACCACCGCCTCGACTTTCTTGTTTATCCTGTTCTCCTGACACCAGCCGTCTTCAGCCACTGCCAGATCAAGATCGAGACCTTCGAACGACTCTTCACTGAATTTATGTCCAGCCCTGATCAGTATGCTTCCATCATCCGATCTGCGAATCGTATTGGAAGTATATCCTTTGAGCAGATTGACCATCTTGCCTTTTCTGAGTTTGGCAATATCGTTGATCAGTGATGTGAAAGACTTCTTTATCTGAGCAATCTCCGCCTTCTCTCTCTTCTTCGCTTCGTCCGTTCTCTCCTTGCGAGAGAATACTCTAGTATCGACAACTATTCCCCTGAGACCGGGTGGAGCTTTCAAGGAAGCGTCCCGGACGTCCCCGGCTTTCTCACCGAAAATCGCCCTCAGGAGCCGTTCCTCCGGCGAAAGTTCCGTCTCCCCCTTGGGTGTCACCTTTCCGACCAGGATATCACCGGCCTCGATCTCAGCGCCGATCATCACAATGCCTTTTTCGTCGAGGTGTGAGATGGCTTCCTCAGAGACATTGGGAATCTCACGCGTAACTTCCTCAGAACCTCGCTTGGTGTCACGCACCTGCAGTTCGAATCGCTCGATGTGCACCGACGAGAAGACATCCTTATGAATCAGTCTTTCTGACACGATAACGGCGTCCTCGAAGTTATAGCCACGCCACGGCATAAACGCCGTCGTCGCGTTATACCCGAGCGCGAGCTCGCCGCCATGCACCCCCGGACCATCTGCTATAATATCGCCGGCCTCTAACTGATCCCCAATTTCGACGATTGGCTTGTAGCCGATGCAGGTATCCTGATTGGACCGCATGAACTTCATGAGCTTGTACTCTTCCTCTTCCACGAATCCAAGGTCTGCTTCACCGGACTTCCTGTGCGGCTTGATCCTGATGTTGGTGGCATCGACATAGGTTACGACTCCACCCGACTTGCATGCCATTGCAGCTCCGGAGTCTCTGGCGACTTTGCCTTCCATTCCGGTACCGACGTACGGCGGATTCGTAATCAGAAGCGGAACTGCCTGTCGCTGCATGTTCGATCCCATCAGCGCGCGGTTCGCATCATCGTGCTCAAGAAACGGTATGAGGGCCGCGGCCACCGACACCAGCTGGTTCGGTGACACATCCATGAATTCGATTTTGTCAGGAGCCACAACCGGATAATCACTCCGAAATCGAGCTGTGACCAGCTTGCTGACGAACTTCCCGTTCCTATTGAGCGGTTCGTTTGCCTGTGCGATAAGGTATTTGTCTTCCTGATCCGCAGATAGAAACACTATCTCATCCGTAACCTTACCATCCGCAACCTTGCGGTATGGCGTTTCGAGGAAACCATACCGGTTGATTCTGGCATAGGTTGCCAGTGATGCTATCAGGCCGATATTGGGACCCTCGGGAGTCTCGATCGGACATACTCGGCCGTAGTGAGTGTGATGAACATCTCGGACTTCGAAACCCGCTCTCTCCCTGGTCAGACCTCCGGGGCCGAGCGCGGACAGCCTTCGTTTATGTGTCAGCTCAGAGAGTGGGTTTGTCTGATCCATGAACTGAGACAGCTGGGAAGAGCCGAAGAAAGTGTCGACAACCGCCGAAACCGTCCTTGCGTTGACCAACTCGTGAGGAGCAATCTTGTCCCTGTCCTTGAGACTCATCCTCTCGCGGATCGTGCGTGCGATGCGAGAAAGTCCGACGGAGAACAGGTTGGAGAGAAGCTCGCCGACAGACCGTGCACGCCGGTTTCCGAGGTGATCAATGTCATCAACAAACCCCACACCATTCCGCAGCTGTGCGAGATAACCTATAATCGCGATGAAGTCTTTTAAGTCGAGTGTAGCCTTGTCGAACGGCAGGTCGAGCCCCAACCGCTGATTTATCATGTGTCTGCCGACCTCGCCAAGATCGTATCGCTTCTCCGAGAAGAACATCTTCTCTATCAATCCCTGAGCCATCTCCGCATTCGGGGGTTCGCCCGGACGCATCTGGGAGTAGAGCTTCATCAAAGCCTCTTCGGTCGACTTGGTCGGATCTTTCTTGAACGTGTTCGGCACTACCCTGACGTCCTTCGACGTGACATTCTTAATGATCTTGATGGGATCAGTTTTCAGATCTCTGAGTTTTTCAACGATTTCTTCGGTCATCTCATGTCCGGCAGCGACAATCACCTCTCCCGTTTCGCTGTCCACTACATCTTCTGCCGTAATCTTGCCAATTGCTTTCGCGGATTTCTTGGGAGTGAAGTAGACTTTTTCGGTCTCGTAAAACTGTTCGATGATGTCCGTATCGGACGAAAAACCGAGTGCCCGGAGCAACAAAGTAACCGGGACCTTCCTGCGTGAGTCGATATGGACATACATCATGTCGTTGATGTCGGTAGTGAACTCGACCCACGATCCACGGAAGGGAATAATCCTAGCAGAGTATATCTTCTTACCGTTCGGATGAAATTCCTCGTCGAAGAAAACACCCGGCGATCGGTGAAGCTGTGATACGATGACCCTCTCAGCGCCGTTTATAATGAATGTTCCCATTTCGGACAGTATAGGCAATTCACCGAGGAAAACATCCTGCTCGATGATATCTCTTACCTCTTTGGTCTTGCCCTCCTTCTCACGAGCAATGAGCCGCAGGGTTGCCTTCAGCGTCCCGGAGTAGGTCATGTTCCGTTCCTGGCATTCGTGAACCGTGTACCGAGGCTTTCCTACCGTGTACCTTACGAACTCCAGAGAGAAATTCTCGTGAATGTCGCTTATTGGAAATATCTCACTAAAGATTCTCTGCAGTCCCTGGTTTTTCCGTTTCTCCGGTGGGACGCCGAGCTGCAGAAAATAGTCGAACGACTGAAGCTGTACATCCAGCAGGTTCGGCATGGCTGCCGGAGACTTCAGTTTGGCATAAGAATGCCTTTCAGTTTGGGTTACCCTGGCCAAGACGGTGACCCTCCTCGCATAAGTATTCTCTCAACGGGATAGACTCCCTATTGCCAATGAGCGAAATGTCCGCAATGCGGTTGTTGTTCCCACTATTATTATAAAACCGGCTGCGATACTGCTGCTATGAAACACTTTCCTCGCCATCCCAAATGCCAATCCTGAACGGGCCGGGGAAAATAAGCAAATCGCCTTCGACTCCTTCACCACTTGCCTCTGATCTATCGAGCAAATGGAGTACTCCGGGTGGTTTGAGCCCGGAATACGCCTACTTGATTTCAATCTGCGCGCCAACCTCTTCGAGCTTGGCCTTCGCTGTCTCGGCATCTTCCCGGGAGACGCCTTCTTTGACCGCGCCGGGACATCCGTCGACCACTCCTTTGGCTTCTTTCAGCCCAAGACTGGTCAGTTCACGGACGACCTTGATTACCTGTATCTTCTTGTCCCCGATAGCCGTCAAAACTACGTCAAACTCCGTCTTCTCCTCAGCTGCTTCCGCAGGACCTGCTGCTCCGGGTGCGGCTGCCGCAGCAACCGGCATCGCGGCCGAAACACCGAATTTATCCTGGAGCTCCTTTGAAAGGTCCGCAAGCTCCATGACGGTCATTTTCTCGATCATGTCAATGACCTGACTTACTGCACTATCTGCCACTATCAATCTCCTTAAATTCCAGTTTCTCTTGTCGTCCTCCGAGAGTGCCTCCGGGCAATGCCCGCTCCCGAAAATCTATATGTTACTTAGAAGCAGCGCTCTTTATTAAGCCTTTGCCTTTGCGATTGCATCCACAGTGCCAATAAACTCTCTTATTATCCCATCCAGCGTCCCGACCAAAGATGTCAGCGGAGAAGTAACTGCACCCACGACCCGGCCGAGAAGCACTTCCTTGGTTGGCAACTTCGCCAGTTGCGTGAGTTGCGTGCTGTCGTATATAACGCCATCGACGATACCTGCCTTGAAAACAGGTTTCTCGTTACCCTTCGCGAATTCATAGAGCACTCGTGCCGGAACGGTTGGATCCCCGCTGCTGAACGAAACGGCCGTGGGGCCCTTCCAATGCTTGGCCAACTCATTGTACTCCGATCCGATCGACTCGGCTGCAAGCTTCAGTAACGTGTTTTTCGCGATCAGATACCCGACCTCGTTCTCCCGAAGATTCTTTCGCAGCTTGTTCATCTGTTCGACGGTCAACCCGGCGTAATCTGACAGCAGCATCGCACTCGAATCTTCCATTCGCTCTTTGAGCTTGGCAACCAGTTCTACTTTTTCCGGTTTTGGCATACTTTTATGGCTCCTCAATCTCACTCATTGCAGGCATTCCTACTGCCTGAGCTGCGTTAACAGATCCTGCGTATCGAGTTTTATTCCAACCCCCATCGATGAGGTC
>DAOVLC010000063.1 GCA_030631455.1 Candidatus Zixiibacteriota bacterium | reverse complement strand
GATCTCAGGTCTCGTAAACACAGCACCTCTTGGAAACGCCCTGTCGGTCAAGCCCCCAGCCCTTTGTATGATTTCATACAGCGTTTCACCATAATACGAAAGGGCATATTCACCGGGGAATCTCACTTCCCCTTCAACCGAGACAATCCTTTCAGCCTCCCAATCCGGTATCTTACGGATGAACACCTGATCATCTTCTTTCAGCTTGACGTCGTAAGTCAGGTCCTTCTCGCCGATGAGTTTTTTCAGATCAGCGTGGAACAACTCCGTAACACCCTCCCGACCCAGCCTCGCAATCTCAGCAGACAGCAAAAATGCGTTCCGGTTGAGATTGCCGGCTCTGAAGATCAAGTCGGACAGCTTCATTTTTTCGTAGAGTCGATATTTCCCAGGGTAAGTGACTTCGCCTCTGACGCTGACGAACTTCTGCCGAGTCACTTCTCGTACTGAATAGACAACCAGGCTGTCTTTCGGCCAGAGCTGCACGTCCTGATCCAGGTCTCCTGCCACAATAGCTTCCAGATTGACCGGTATGATCTCCTGTTTGCTATTCGCATTTGTCCTGATCAAGTCTGCGCGCTTCAGGTATGTATCATCATAGAGCTGATCGCCACCGCATAGCAGTTCCGAGACAGTTGGCTTTTCTTCGAACTGATACGTGCCGGGATGCTTGATATGGCCGGACAGGAAGACTACGTTCTCGTGCATTTGATCTATTGAGAACACGGTGACGTAATCGCCACCCTTCATCACAAGGCCGGACCCGTTCTCGATCGACTTGCCCAAATCTACATCGATTACTTTTCTATTATCGGCGTCCCCTACTCTGTCAACCATCACCCTGCTCGTATATGCCGTAGGCTTCACGCCGCCCGCCAGTTCTATTGCGTCATTCATTCGTTCTCCACCGAGAAGTTCGTATACGGCTGGACGCTTGACCTCTCCCTGCATTGTGATAAGGTCACCGGCAAGAGGCACGAATACAACGTCCTCGGACTCCAGCTTCACATCATCGGACGCGTCGCCGAGCAGCAGGAAGTTGTAGAGATCGATTTGCCGAACTGTTTTGCCACCTCGAAGCAATCGGACTTTGCGCATGGTCCCGCGCTCGTTTGGACCACGAGCCGCATATAACGCATTAAACAAAGTCGACAACGAACTGAGCGTGTAGCCGCCCGGCTGTTTAACCTCGCCATACACAAAAACCTTGATCGTGCGTATTTTTCCGAGAGAAACGCTTAGATTGAACTCGGAGTAGACTCGTGAAAGCTTCTTTTCGAACCTATTCTGAAGTTCTTCGAGCGTCAGACCATAACAGACAATATCGCCGACCTTCGGAATGAATACTTTGCCTTCGCGATTAACCGTCAGATTAAGTTCCATATCGACACGGCCCCACATATTGACGAGCAGATTGTCGCCCGGACCAATATTGTAGTCCGGCGGTACCGTGGCTATCTCCGGTGGCGCGAAATCAGCAGACCATTCGGTGAACATGTTATAGCCAAACGGTTTTAGTATAGACGAATCGACACTTGGCTGTGAAGCAGCCGGTTCTGACTCTGCCAGCTCACTTCTACTCACCGAGCTATCTTCGAAAATACTCACCGAGCTGTCTTCGAAAATCGGGGGGGATTGATAGGACGCTATTGTTTCGGGACTGGAGCGCCCCTGCAACTCCTTGTACTCCTCGTACATCTTCTGGACTTCTTCGGGAGTCTGTCCGTAGCTCGACGATGTGCAGAATGCGATCATCGCCAATCCAATGACGATAACTGATGTTCTTTTCATTTCTTTCCTCATTCTAACTCCTATTTAGTGGCCCCATTCGCCCACTTTCAGGAGAACAAAAGATGTGCCGAAGCCGCGCTTGCGACGTAATCCTTTGTCAGTCTTACGGTTGAGTGCCCACCGACGCTATAGGAGGGTGACTACTGAGGAAAGAAGTGCCCCGATTTTGGAAGTTTTTTCTTAATCCGGATTGAAATCTGAAAGCGAAAAGACCTCATCCGGGGAAAGTAACTCTGTCTTTAGTGTCTTTGAGGCCAGTGAGATATCTACTCCCGCACGCAGTGGGCGCTCCGCCCTGCGATTCATGTCAGCCAGTAGTAATCGATTCACAAGTTTTGACGGGAATCCGTAATGTTTGGCTATGGACATCGAGAACTGGTATCTTGAGAGATACGCTGCGCCGGCGATGTTCAGGATTCCACATGTCTGTTTCTCGACAGCTTCTTTCACCGCTCGCGCAAGGTTCACTGTCCAGATCGGATTGCAGTACAGGTCTGATGCTGCGTTGACTGGCTCACCGTTTCGCAGCCGATTATAGGTGGAAGCGAAGAGATTCGCCTTTTCGGTCGAGTGGCAATCGTACAATGCGCTGGTTCTTACGACCAGGCTTCTCCCCTCCCACGATCGCACCGATGCTTCACCATCCAGCTTCGTCTGGCCGTATATGTTTACAGGGTTAGTGGCAGAGTCCTCCGGATACGGCCCTACCTTGCCGTCAAAGACATAGTCGGTAGATATTTGCACGAAATATGTTTCTTGTTTGCTGATAGCATGCAGTAGGTTCTTCACAACTCCCGAATTCACTCTGTCTGCAAGCACAGAGTTCTCCTCACAGCCATCGACATCAGTCATTGCCGCGCAGTTTATCACTACGTCAGGATTGGTCTCATCGATGAGCCGAGCAGCTGCATCGGTGTCGGTGAGATCGCATTCCTCAACTTTGAGGCTCGCTGGTTGATCGAGCTTCAACTCGCTTCTGTGAATAGAAGCTATGACGCGATGGTCTTCGGCAAGAATCGGGGTCAGCCTGCGACCGAGGATTCCGGCTGAGCCGGTTACCAGAAGAGTGAGATCAGAGAGAGCCATACTGCCTGTCGAAATACTGCTCGAATTCCTTTGTCTTCCTGCTCTTGAGCCAACCGGGATTGTCCTGATACCATTTCACGGTGTTCCTGAGCGCCCTGTCGAGTTCGAATTTCGGCAGCCATCCGAATTTGTTGACGAACTTACTGCCGTCTATCGCGTATCTGCGGTCGTGCCCCGGCCTGTCATCGACATGCCGTATCAGTTCCTGCTTGCATCCGATGATCTCGATGAGTTGCCGCGTGAGATCGATATTTGAGATCTCAGTTTGAGACGACAGGTTATGGCATTCCCCTTTGCTGAAGCCCTCTATTGCCAACTCAACGGCACTACAGAAGTCATCGACATATAGCCAGTACCGTGTCTGCTTTCCGTCACCGTAGACCGGAACCGGCAGACCTCTCATCAGGCGATCCACGAACAAAGGTATCAGCTTCTCGGGATATTGATACGGGCCGAGGTTATTCACCGGCCTGATTATCATCGCCTCCTGCCCGTATGTCCTGACAGCGGCAAGAATCAGCAGGTCCGCAGATGCTTTCGATGCGGCATACGGTGAGGAAGGGGAAAAAGCGGCATCCTCCCGAAACGATACTCCCTTTGGGGCAGGGCCGTAGATTTCATCGGTGGAGATATGCATCAAAGGCACAGACTTCTTACGGCAGCAATCGAGCAAAACCTGCACTCCGAATACGTTCGAACGTACGAAATCGCCGGGATCAAGTATAGATCTGTCGACATGCGTCTCGGCGGCGAGGTTTATTACCATGTCGATGCCGTATTCGAGAACCTTGTCGAGCTGATCCGGGTAGCATATATCACCCTGAACGAAAGCAACCGAACCTTTCGAGATCAACGACTTGATATTCGATTTGGCACCGGCGTACGTAAGCAGATCGAAGACGGTCAGGTGATACTCTGGGCGGTGCGATGCAAGGTGTCCCACCAAGTTGGTTCCAAGAAACCCGCATCCTCCGGTAATCAGGAGATTCATATCGTCAGGCTATCCTTCTTTGAGATTCCAATCATACGGAATGTCATTATCGTGCGGATCTGCTTTCATCTCATCCGGCGACTCGTAGTTGTAGACTTTGTCCGGTATGTTCAGGGCAATTACCGGTTGATTGCCTATAGCCTTGAAGCCGTGGTATACTCCCTTCGGAATCTGAACCAGTATCGGTTTCTTCTCGCCGATAAACAACTCGTTGATCTCGCCTTTTGTCGGCGACTTCTGACGACCATCATACAGCACGAACTTAGCCATGCCTGATACCACAGTGAAACAGTCGGTCTGTTCTTTGTGGTAGTGCCATGCCTTTACTACGCCGGGATATGCTATCGTAATATATGCCTGACCAAAGTCGGAGAACATCTCATCGTCGTTTCTCAGGATCTCCATCAGGTAGCCGCGCTCATCCGGAATGACCCTGAGATTCTTTATCTTGACACCATCAATCATCTGCAACCTCCGTTTTTGCTTCGCGTACCAGCCGGGATGCGCGAAACAGCGATTCGAACGTCCCGCAATCACTCCACCACCCCGAAAGATAACCGTATGTCAGGTCATTGCTCTGTATGTAATCATTCGAGACGTCTGTGATTTCATATTCTCCGCGAGCCGAAGGTGTAAGCGTTCGTATGATATCGAATACCCTGTTGTCATAAAAATATACTCCAACGACTGCATACCGGGATTTGGGTTCCTCCGGTTTTTCCTCGATTCGAGCGAGTGAACCATCTTCAAGAACAGGCACTCCAAATCTCTGGGGATCCGGGACTTCTTTCAACAGTATCCGCGCGCCCTCCTTCTGGCGGCCGTATATATCGAGTTCCGGCGCGAGGTCATCCTCGAACAGATTATCACCAAGCACGACGCACATCCTTCTGCCAGCTACGAATTTCTCGGCAAGCGCGAGTGCGGCGGCGATACCGTCCTCGCCGATCTGAGCAGTGAAACTAAGCTTTTCCACACCGAATTCAGACCCGTCACCCAGAAGACTCTCGAACTCATTGCGGCTTTTCTCACCACAGACGATCATAATCTCTCGCAGGCCTGCATCGACCATCTTCTTCAGCGGGAAGAGAATCATGGGCCGGTCATAGACAGGCAAGAGATGTTTGTTCGCGATACGGGTTAGCGGATCGAGACGTTTTCCAAGGCCACCGGCGAGTATTATTCCGACGATATCCATATAGACTACCAATTAACGGGAGTCCGCGGTTCAGTCAAGGAAAAGTTGCCGAAGCACTGATCGGAAGATTTTGCTTGTAATTCTCCGAGATAGCCGCATTATTGACTTGTGATCAAGATCATAGCCCACAGAGGGGCATCGTGGGATTATCCCGAAAACAGTCTCGAAGCGATGATCGAGGCCTGTCGGCAGCAAGCTGACATTGTAGAAACCGATGTCAGGCAAACCAGCGACAAGATACCGGTACTCTGCCATGACAAGAATCTCAAACGGCTCGTAGGCGAGGACTGCGACATCTCCGATATCACAGCCGAGCAGTTCAAAGGCATGAAGATTCTCGGCTCTGGCACTCCGTTGCTGCTCGAAGAACTCCTGACAATGAACGAAAGCCCGAGGAAAATAATACTCGACATCAAGGAGTTTGGCCTCGAGAAAAACGTGAACGAACTTATCTGCAAGCATGGCTGGCAGGAAAGAATCATTGTCTCATCGTTCTACACGATCATCATAAAGCGTTTCTCGAAACTCAACCCCGATCTCGAAACAGCCCTGATACTCGACCGGGTAGCGACCATCCCAATCGCATTGCGACTGAATCCCGTCAACCACCTGTTCCTGCGTGCTCTCGGCGTGAACCGTTTGCATGTTTCTTACAGGAAATCAAATGTCGCGGGATCAGCGAAGCTTGCTAAGCTTGGGCACAAAATCGCATTCTGGACGGTTGATGATCCGGACGAGATTCGCCGTGCAATGTCCGCGGAACCATACGGCATAATGACAAACAGACCGGGATTTGCGCGCGATGTGCTGAAAGATACGGGTGGATTGGATGAGGAACATGCTCATTCATGATGATAGAGGCTTCCTTCCGTACATTTGACTTGCCAAACCACGAGGCTTTTCTTAAACTCGATCTTAGTAATTGAAGCGAGGCTCGATATGAAGTATGAAATAAAGCGGATAGGTGTTTGGAGCACTATCAAGGTCGGATTTCTGATCTGGGGACTGATCGGGTTTCTGTTCGGCGTTTACATGGCGCTAATGATGCCGATGCTTATCTCCATTCTCGGATCTCTCGGCACATTTCCCGGCGACGCTGATGCTCTGGCACCGGTTGCACTGATTTTCCTGCCTTTCATGTATTCATTCATGGCAGCAGTCGGCGGCACTATTATAACTATGATCGTGGCCGGATTCTACAATCTCATCTGCCGACTGATCGGTGGAATCGAGCTCGATATCGAGGGAGACATGATTCACCCGCTGGACATTCCCGATGTACCACCCCAGCGGAGGCTGGACGATAATCTATCGGTCTGAGGAACAGATATGGGTGCGAATGAGGTCAGAGTAAGGATTGCGCCGTCGCCAACCGGCTATTTCCATGTCGGCACAGCGCGTTGCGCCATATACAACTGGCTCTTCGCGCGGAAACATAATGGGAAGTTCCTGCTTAGAATCGAAGACACCGACGAGTCGAGGTCGAAGAAGGAATATATCGATGTCATCCTCGACGGTTTGAGGTGGATGGGCACTGAGTGGGATGAGGACATCGTCTATCAGTCACAACGAATCGGGTCGTATGCTCCCCACGCTGAAAGATTACTCGAGGAGGGCAAGGCGTACCGATGTTTCTGTACTCCTGATGAGCTTAACGAGCAACGTCAAATTGCCCAAAAGGAGAAGAAAGACTACAGATACAGCAAGAAATGTAGGGATCTGTCAGACGCAGAGATCGAGAAGAACCTGGGTGAAGAAAAGCCGTTCACTGTCAGACTCAAGCTCCCCCCTAATGGCGATGCTGTGTTTTCCGATTCGGTGTACGGCGAACCAAAGAAAAGTTACAGCGACCTTGACGATCTGATAATCCTTAAATCTGACGGCCGTCCGATCTACAATTTCGCAGTCGTTGTCGACGACCACGATATGAGTATAACTCACGTCATCCGCGGAAACGATCACATAACGAACACGTATTACCAGATTGAAATCTATAAAGCTCTCGGTTGGGATATCCCGCAATTCGGGCATCTGCCTCTGATCCTCAGACCGGATCGTGCCAAGGTTTCCAAGAGAAAAGGCGATAAGGGTGTCACCGACTACCCGCTGGAAGGATATCTCCCCGATCCGTTTGTCAACTACCTTGCTCTGGTTGGCTGGTCACCGAAGGATGATCGCGAAAAAATGAGCCGAGACGAGATGATCGAGGCTTTTTCGCTTGACGGTGTGAATCCGAACAATGCTATTTTCGACATAGAAAAGTTGACATGGCTCAACGGGGAGTATATTCGGGACACCGACGACAACAAGCTGGTCGACCTGGTCTCTCCCTACTGGATCGAAGCCG
>DAOVLC010000392.1 GCA_030631455.1 Candidatus Zixiibacteriota bacterium | reverse complement strand
GTCGTGGTCCTCCCCGCAGTTCTGAAGATTGTCTGGGACAGCAAAACGTAGAAACCGCCCTTCGAAGGCTCAGGACATCCCTTCGAAACTCAGGGCAGGTAAAGGTTTCGATATCCTCAACTAGTGCACATGAGATCATAGATACCAAACGGCTCAGGCCTGTGATTCAGACCTGAGCCGTATTACTTAGCGTCGTCAATTGCCGCTACATTTGTTCAAGCAATATCAGCTTGTTCCTCGGCTTGCTGAAATCGTCGAATGCCTTCTTGAACTCGAAATACTCGTCAGTGTCGATAGTGGTATCAGTCAGTCTGATCGTGGTGGCGAATTCGATCGTGTTTTCCTGTTCGTCGAGTTTGTATTCTGTCGACCAGCTGCCATAGTCATTCTCCACCGCGAAAGGTTTGGCAACATACACAGCCTTGTACCCATCAGGCAGAAAGATCGTGCCTTCGGTCTTCAGCAGTAGCTCGCTTTCCAGTTCGAAGTTATAGAAACGCATTGCCTCGCCAAAAGCTACAGGTGCGCTAGCAAACCCGAATGGCACATCGGGTGCGCGGAAAATCATCATATCCCCCTCGACAACTCCCAATTCCGGGGTCGTGAAGGTCTGAGCGATTTTCACAGGCTCTAACAGATTCGTGAGGTCTGTCGTCTTGTACTCGACATTCAGGCTTCCTTCACCGACAGCATTCGCCGATGATAGGAAAAACTGCTCTACTTTCTTCGGTGTGGCATCTTTGAGTCGGCTGCGGCTCTTCCAGTCGAAGTAGCCGCTCAACTGACTCGCGACACTCCCCTCCACATCGCCATTCGGTTTCAGGCGAATCTCAAAACTGCTGTGAGCAAGATTCGCGTCCGCTGGAGTCTCCGCGGCAGTCAGAAGCTCATGGCTGTCCTTCCTGACCAGTAGCGCCTTCGATCCCTGACCGTATGGGAAGAAACCGAAGTAACAGTGATCCGCGAACGGATTGACCCACAGCGGCTCGCCCTCGTAATCCGGGACGTATACATAAATCGATGTGAACTGCTTGAGTGTTGGGTGACCTTCTGCCAGTTTCGGCTCTTGACGGTTGACAAACACGGGATAGCTTTCAATCCCGGCGGCCTCGAGCAGCGAAACCAGCAGCACGGATTTGTCCCGCCAGTCACCGTACTTGTTCGCGAGTACAGTGTCCGCGTCGTGCGGCTCGTATCCGGCCAGGCCGAGAGGCAGTGTCCCCTCCCCTACGTCACGGATGTCATTTATTACGTAAAGCGATATGTTACGTATCTTGTCTTCGCGGCCGGACACACCTTTTGTCAGTTCTTTCGCTTTCTTCTTGATGTCTCCATCTGTCTTGACATGATCGTAAAACTTCTCGGAAAACCACGAAGCGACTTCGTCCCAATTCTCGACATTGGTAAAAACCAGACGCGGGGATATCTTTATGAAGTTGGGCATGAATGGCTCCGGGATTATCTGGAAAGAGTTGCTCACATGCCATGTGTGAGTCACTCCGTTATCAGCCTCCGTCTTATTGTAATCGAGATCGTCATTCTGTACCGCGTAGGAGATATTCACACCGGTCGGCACGGTGAGCGATAGCTCCTTGTATGATACCGGGTCTTCTCCTCGAAACAGACTCGTACCCCAGATGAATATCTCATCGTCTTCATCCGGTGCCTGTGAGTATATTTTCAGTTTCAGCTCGATTGTCACACCCGGCGCTATACCGGAAAAAGAGATCACCTTCTGCATGATGTTCGAATACATCGATGCATTCGCCAGCCACGGAGGCGTAAGATCGTTGATCGCCTTCTTCTGGACTTCCTGGATTGTACCGTCAGCCAGATGAGTGACCGCCTTAATCACCACCATGCTGTCTTTATCACTATTGTAGCGACGCTTGATGTCGCCATAGGAGTTTTTGCCGCGATCCTGAAGAATCTTGACAACCAGATGCTCATCCGTTACCGCGCTGAAATCAGCATTGTAATGTATCGACTTCTGTTTCAGCAAAACGTATGCGGCTGCCTGGGGATACATTTCCGCGGTCGGTGCTCCGGCGATCATCTCCGCCACTTCCTCGTCAGTGTACTGCTTTGCCTCCAAAGAATGCAACGGCAGCAAGACGAGAGATACCAGGCAGACTAGAATTATACTTGATCTTTTCATTACATCTCTCCCTGAACTCAATCAATTGCAGGCTACGCCACTAACCTTCGTCTTCCTTGACCAGAATGATTTCTCCGCGCGATGACTTGGCGCTAGCCTGCAGTACTTCCTTCAACTTCTTATACTCATCCGGTGACATCTGCTTCGATTTTACCAGAAGCTGCTTGCGATATGTCACCTGAACTCCACCCTGTTCGAGATCAACCGGCAGATCAGTGCTGTAGGTCATCTTGTACTCGATTGGACCAAACTCCTTGCTGACTGCATCCGGGACCGCCTTCAACTTTAGGCCGGGCGGAAGTGTTATCGTCTCTTCCTCGGTCGCTCCGAATGTGAAACCGAGGTTCCATGGGTAGTTTCGCTCAGGCAGAGAGGCCGACGCGAAAACGGACTGGGAGATCAGTTCGAAAACCCCGAGCGCCATCGGACTCTTGACCAGCACGAACTCGTCAGCATCCAGCGGATAGTCAGGAATCTGATAGCTGAGGTTCAATTCGAGCGGCTTGGTGAGATCTTCCGGATCGCTCGTGGTGAATCCTGTCAGCATAGCACCGGGATAGACGCCCTGCAGGATATATCCGAATATCATCTTGAGCTGAGCGGGTGGAATCCGCTTAAAGAAGCTAC
>DAOVLC010000101.1 GCA_030631455.1 Candidatus Zixiibacteriota bacterium | reverse complement strand
GCTATACTCATCTATAAACCATACACCTTGAGAGATACGCCACAGACCGGTAACTTCGACATAGAAGTCACACCCCGCGAATTCACCGACGCGACTCCACTTATCCGGAGAAGGAACAGGAGGTCCCTGCTTGGGATATCCTGCCTTTTCGTCGGTCCCACTTAGTGGTTGCTCCACGGCGAAGCCGACGACGACTAGGACCACACATACGAGTGAACATAACCAAGACTTGGTCATCTTCTTACGCTCCTCTGCGCTCGGACCACACGGACAACTAAATGATAGACCTTGGATACTTACAGCGCAAGGCATTTCTTGACGACACCCCCTTTTTGTATTTGACACACAGAAAAACCCCGCACTCACGCTGAGTGCGGGGTTTCAAATCAAGGCGCTTGCTATTTTGGTTTCTCAACCGGTTCGATATTCAGATCTTCGAGAATCTTCGGAATATCGAGAAAGGTCCTTGCCGCATGCGCACCTGCATCTTCAAGGGCTTTCAGCTTCGACTTTGCAGTTCCCATCGAGCCCTCGACGATTGCGCCGGCGTGCCCCATCCGTTTGCCCGGAGGAGCATAGATACCGCCAATAATACAGATGACCGGCTTCTTCATTCGCTTGATAGTATCCTTGGCGATCTCTTCGTAAACGCCGCCTATCTCGCCGCACATCACGACCGCTTCGGTCTCGTCGTCCTTCTCGAACATCCGGAGAATATCATCGAACGTCGAGCCGAGCACCGGATCGCCTCCGAGTCCGACGCATGTCGTCTCGCCATATCCTGAGCGAGTCAGGGTATCGGCCACGTAGTATGTGATCGAACCGGAACGAGATACCGTGCCGATTTTGCCCGGCTTGAATGCGATGTCAGGCATGATACCGATATTTGCCTGGCCGGGGGTAATGATTCCCGGCGTGTTGCCACCCAGAACAGTCGATCCGTATCTCTTTGCCTCTTTCCGAATCTCCATCATGTCGAAAATCGGAATGTGCTCCGGCACCACGACCACATGCTTGATACCTGCCCATATCGATTCGATCGCTGCTTCCTTTACGAAGGCGGCCGGGAGAAATATAACGGACGTGTCAGCACCTGTGTTGTCGATGGCCGATTCGACCGTGTCAAACACCGGGATACTCTCTACCACCTCACCGCCCTTGCCGGGTGATGTGCCGCTGACGATTTTCGTGCCATATTCGAGCATCCGCTTCGTGTGGAACTGCCCTGCAGTACCGGTCATACCCTGAACAAGAATACGCGAGTCTTTATCCACGAGAATAGCCATCACTCCACCTCCTGCGACAGCTCAACCGCTCGACGAGCGATCTGCTCTATCGGTGTCTCGATCCCGTGCGCTTCGATATTCTCGAACAGCTCCGGGTTCTTTTTCTTGGCTTCATCGAACAGCCTGACACCTTCCTCCCAGTTGTTTCCGGTCATACGCATAACCATCGGCTTCGAAAGCCCGTGATCTTTGAGGAACATGATAACACCTTTTGCAAAATCGTCGCAGCGAGATATTCCGCCGAATCTCGCACCGAAAATAGCTTTCACTTTCGGGTTCTCGTCCAGCAGAACTAACATTTTCGCGAGACGTTCGGGCGAAGGGCCTCCTCCGGAATCCATAAAATTCGCAGGCTTGCCGCCGAAGTAGTTGACAAAATCATTTCCCATGATGCCAAAGCCTGCTCCTCCCGGAAACATGCCAATTTTGCCATCGAGATCGAGATATGGAATTCCATGTTCGCGGGCCTCCTTCTCGCGCAGGGTCATCTCACCCTCCTCGTGGCGTTTTTCGATACCCATCTCGGCAAGCTCGGGATGCCTGAACAATGCGTCGTCATCGACTGAAATCCGGGCATCCGCAGCAACCAGGAGACCGTTCTCGGTCTCTACCAGAGGGTTTATTTCCGCGAGCTTGCAGTCATAAGCCTTGAAAACATTGTAGAGTCCCATGATAATCGAAGAAACCAGATTCAACTTTTCCTTGCGGAATTTCATCTGAAGTCCGATCCCGTAAGCCTCAAAGCTGTACATCCGCTCGTCGATTTCGAAGCTTTCCTTGAAAACCTTGGCGGGATTCTTCCTCGCGAATTCTTCGATGTCGACCCCACCGGTTGGAGAACCGATCACTACGATCTTGTACTTCGCACGGTTTATGGTGACACCGAGGTAATACTCTCTGCGAATATCAAGAAGCGGGTCTACCAGAATCCTTTCGACCGGATAACCCTTGACAGTCTCCTCGAAAAGATCGTCGGCGACCGTCTCTGCCTCTTCGGGTGATTCCACCTTCTTGATCCCACCCGCTTTGGCGCGACCACCAGAGAGAATCTGCACTTTCAGAATTCCTCTGCCATCGAAGTTAAGCACAGCATTTCTCACCTCGATGGGTGTGGTGCATAGCACCCCTTCCGTGATCGGAATCTTATGTTTCGCAAACAGCTGTTTTGCTTCAAATTCGAACAGCCGCATTCTGGTCTCCTTTCTACATATCAACTCAAGCCGGGAAGTACATCCCGGATTCACCAATCTATTTCCGTGGCTCCTTCTCTATGGTGCGGATCGACTCGAACAATATATCGAGCCCCTGATCGATTGCCTCCTTCGAGATCGATAAGGGTGGAAGTACCCTGAGAGAATTCGGGCCGCAGGTGAGCATCATAAGACCGTGTCTGAAGCACTCCATAATTATCTCATTGGCAAGTTCCGGTGCCCGCTCCTTGGTCTCACGATCTTTGACAACTTCCATACCGATCATCAGACCCTTGCCACGCACGTCACCGATGATCTCGGAGTCCTTCTGGAAATCTCTCAGCCGAGACATCAAATAGTCGCCCATTTTCTGAGCGTTAGCAAGCAATTCGTTCTCGATTATGTCGAGCGTCGCAAGAGCGGCTGCGCATGATACCGGGTTACCTCCGAAAGTCGAGGAGTGAGCGCCCGGCTCCCAGCTCATCAACTCGGACGACGCGATTGCGGCCCCAAGAGGCATCCCGGATGCTATTCCCTTGGCGGATGTGATCACATCAGGCTCGACACCGTAATGTTCGATGCAGAACCACTTCCCGGTGCGCCCCATGCCGGCCTGGATTTCATCCGACACGAACAGAATCCCATACTTCTCGCATATTTCTTTTATCCTGCCAAAATAGTCATCGGGCGGAACGACATATCCACCCTCGCCCTGAATCGGCTCAACGAAAAATGCCGCTACCTCCTCGCCCGGGCACACCTGCTTCAGGTAGATGTCCTCTACCATGTCGACACACTGAAGATTGCACGATGGATATTCCAGGTTTATCGGGCAGCGATAACAGTATGGATAAAAGACATGCGTGACACCCGGCATCATTGGGTGGAAGCCGGTACGCTGGACTCTGCTCGAGCAGGTCAACGCAAGCGAGCCCATGGTTCGGCCATGGAAACAGCCCACGTATGCCAGAAACCTGCTTCTGCCAGTGGAGTACTTGGCGAGCTTAATCGCAGCTTCGACAGACTCTGTGCCTGAATTCGTGAAAAATGTCCGCTTATGACCGTCACCCGGTACGATATCGGCCAGCTTCGCGGCCAGCCTGCCGACCATCTCATGGTAGAAATCAGCTGACGCGAAGTGGATACCCTTCTCAGCCTGGGTCTTGATTGCTGCAAGCACCTTCGGATGAACGTTGCCTGTCGAACAGACCCCAATCCCTGCGTGGAAGTCGACAAAACAGTTGCCATCGACATCCCAAACGTAGCTCCCCTCAGCTCGATCAAGTACTGTGGGGAAGACGCGAGTATACGACTGCGAAACGAATTGCTCGTCGTTTTCGATGAGTTTCCGGCTTTTGGGTCCCGGAAGCTCGGTTACTATCTTTGCACTATACACACTGGACATAACTCTCTCCTTACCTAGTGGATAAACAGTGGCATCGGTCGAACAACTGGAGAAAGCCTTGCATGTTATAACTGACCTTTATAGTACGACTTACACAGCATTTGTCTGACATAGTTGCACATAGCATATACCGACAAAAATGGGCAGGTCTCAGACCTATCCCGTTCAACTGGACATCCGGTCCATCCGCATGCCCGGATCAATGTACATTTCTGGCTCAAGAAGTCAACCCGATTCTGGGCAGTCACCCGAATGTCGCCTCATCAAGTTACCCTGTATGTTTATTCGA
Source organism: Candidatus Zixiibacteriota bacterium (assembly GCA_030631455.1). Taxonomy (GTDB): domain Bacteria; phylum Zixibacteria; class MSB-5A5; order JAABVY01; family JAHJOQ01; genus DAOVLC01. The sequence goes on along the minus strand of DAOVLC010000101.1, from coordinate 1,742 downwards.
TTGAGCTGGCATTTACTGTTTATATCCTGAGTCCGGCGAGTCAGGATGCCGAATTTTATGGCTTTTTCAGGGCTTTTTCCTCTTGACAACCTGAACAGAATTAGTTATTTCACAGTTGTGATCCATATATGGATGCCGTCGGTTAGTTATGTTTTCTGTAACGAGGTCAGAATTGCTGGTTTGCTTCTACCTCCGAAAGAAACAGTATCGGACCGTAAGTGTAAACCAATTGCGGAGGTAGAAGAGTGGAAGGTAATAAGCTCTATGTAGGGAACCTCAGCTACGCAGTATCCAACGAGCAGTTACAGGAACTGTTCGGCAGCTACGGCGAAGTCAAGTCGGTCAACATTATCGAAGGCAAAGGCTTTGGTTTTGTTGAGATGTCAAGCCCAGATGAAGCCGAGAAGGCCAAAGAGGGTTTGAACGGTAACGAGTTTGAGGGTCGCACGCTGAAGGTCGACGTAGCTCGCCCGCGCAAAGACCGTGGCGACAGAGGTGACAGAAGAGGTGGAGGAGGTTTCCGGAGCAGATATTAGGATCTGAGAAATGATCCTTTCACATCTTTGATTCGAATGCCCCGTCCTATGGCGGGGCATTCGCTTTGCACACTATGCGCAGTCGTGATTAATAATGAGATCGTGTTTCTGATGGTGCTATATCACAGCGCCATCTCGTAGATATTGATGATGTCTTCCTTGCGCAGCTCACGGGCGTTATCGATATAATCCCGACCGTAACCATAGAGTTTGATTGTCGTTTCGGCCATCTCCTCGAACTTCTCGGTGCCGATACCGACGTCAGACAACGTCAGATACATGTCTGTCGCCTTCATCCAATCCACGAATCTTGAAATACCAGCATCAACTGCCTCTTCTCCGGTCATCGAATCAGTATCGAGGAAAAACATGTTCCTCGCAAACTGCACATACTTGTCCGGTTTGACTTCAGCAGTATATCTCATCAAATGCGGCATTAGAATCGCCAGCCCTCGCCCATGCGATATGTCGTAGCAGGCCGAGAGCGCATGTTCCATCGCGTGCATAGGAACCCCGCCGTTTCTACCGGCATTGACGATTCCACACAGCGCGACTGTCGATGCCCACGATAACTGAGTCCTTGCTTCGATATCGCTGCCGTCTTTCATCGCGCGACCGAGATGATCCATGACTGTGCGAATCACTCCCTCAGAAAAACGATCCTGAGTCGGAGTATACACCGGGCTGGAGAAGTAGCTCTCCATCACATGCGAGATGATGTCAATTCCGCCATCTCCGGTGTACTCCGGCGATACCGACACGGTAAGCTCCGGATCGACAATCGAGAACTTCGGATACATTAGCGGATGAATCAGAGGGGCTTTCTGCTGCGTCTCCCAATTCGAGATAACCGACCCTCCGTTCGCCTCAGAGCCGGTAGCGGCAAGAGTTGGAACTGTCACAATCGGCAGAGCGGTCTCGACTGTCCGAACCTGTTTGTCTGAGCCGTCATAGATGTAATCCCATATCGATACCTTACTGGCTGCTGCAACGGCAATCGCCTTTGAGGCATCCATCGGTGATCCGCCGCCCAGCCCAATCACAAAATCGCAGCCGTTCTCGTTTACGATCCCCGCGCCACGGTCGATTGTCGTCGATCTCGGGTTCGGCTCGACCTGATCGAACACGGTCGACTTCACACCGGCCTGTTTCAACAGATCGACTGCCTTGTCAAGAACACCTGTTCGCCTGGTTGACGGTTTCCCG
>DAOVLC010000065.1 GCA_030631455.1 Candidatus Zixiibacteriota bacterium | reverse complement strand
GCGAGGCCCAGACGCCCATGCACCAGCAGGCCATGCGGCGTATCAGAAATGTACCACTCACCGCTAACCACTTCTCTGAAATCAATCGCCTGTTCAGGACAGTGGCGAACACAGACCCCGCATCCATCGCAGGCGTGTTTATCTATCCAGTATCGTTCACCGCCTGCATTCTCTGCCTGATACATGATTGCATCGAACCGACAATACTCCTGACAGTCTCCGCAGTTTGTGCACCTCTCGTCAACAATAGAGGCTTGCTTACCACCGATGAATTCGGTTGTCTTCTGCACCTTGTTCTGCAAGATCAGGTGAAGATCAGCAGCATCGACATCGCAATCAACCAGTACCTTATCCCGTGATAAGGCAGCAAGCGATCCGACCAAGCTGGTCTTGCCGGTGCCACCCTTGCCGCTGATGACAACCAGTTCCATCATCTGCTATTCCGATCAATTATGTTCTGGTAAAGTTTGTGCAAGTTCTCCTCGTACTGTGAATTGACGCTGAACATCATCTCACCACGCGAGTAAGCCACAGCAACCTGACGATCATATGGAATCTCCATCAAGATATCGATTCCTTCTCTCCGACAATACTCTTTGGTTCTGTTGTCGCCGATGTCCGAGCAGTTAATCACAACTCCGTATGGCAGGTCGAGTTCTCGTACCATTCCTACCGCCAATTCAAGGTCGTTCAATCCAAACGGAGTCGGCTCAGTTACAAGAATCACGAAATCCGTGCCGCGAATCGCCTCAATGACAGGGCAGGATGTACCGGGCGGAGCATCGATAATTATCACATCGGATTTCGTGGGGAGTTTCCTCAGTGCCCTGGTGACAGGCGGCGATAGAACTTCTCCAACATTCAGACGTCCTTCATAGAACTTGACGCCCATGCCAACCCCACGGCTGATGTGGCCAATGGTCCTGGGAATCTCCTCAATGGCATCTTCCGGACAAACATCGATACATCCCCCGCAGCCGTGACATAGCGATGGGAAGACCTGCACGGATTTCCCAAGAACAGCGATGGCGTGATATTCGCAGGCTGCGGAACACTCACCACATAGAGTGCATTTGTCAATATCCACCTTTGGAATCGGGATAGTAACATCAAGTTGCTCTGTTATTTCCGGCTTCAGGAATATGTGGCCGTTTGGCTCCTCGACATCACAATCGAGGTAGGCGACGTCCTTGCCTGTCCTGGCAACGACCACAGCAAGATTTGTGGCAATAGTGGTTTTCCCTGTACCGCCTTTGCCGCTGGCGATAGATATCTTCAAGGTCGGTTGTTCCAATCTACCGCTGTTGTCTTGTCATTTTTTGACCGCATTTCGGGCAGTTTATTTCGAGGCAAGAGACACCTTGCTGATGTGGAGCGGTTGCGCCGCATTTTGGGCAAACGCATTCGCCGCCCGGGCCAAGGCCTCGACCACCACGACCCAAGCCCTGTCCACCACCTTGCCCTGAACCTCGGCCTCCGCCCTGGCCGCGTCCACCTCCACCTGAACTACCTCTTGGTGACATAGTATTCCTTTCTCGGTTTTTTTCTTTCTGCGACATCTTCAAGAAATCCCTTGAAATGCCGAGCCAGCTCTTTCAGGTGCACGAACTCGTTATGGCAATCTGGTTTGACCACCGGATTCTCACTATGACGTTGCTCCCTCTAACACGACAAGCGAGATCGCCGAGTTCGGGCACTCGTCCACACATGCGCCACAGCCAGTGCATTTTTCGGGATCGATCACCGCTATTTCGTCTACGACGATTGCTTCCTCTGGACACACATCTGCGCAGATCCCACAATTCACACATTTTTCTTCATCTACGACTGCGGCCGCTCTTCCATTCCTCACGTTATTCGAGGTTTTCCGGTGTGCCTCTGTATCAGCAACATCGATAGGCGCAGGTACATCTCCCCCTTCCAATTCGGAGATGCGTGCATTGACAGCTCGGAACTGAGCCTTTAATGCATCCGCCTGTAGCCTTAGCATTTCGGTTTCCGAATTCGGGTTATCCGGTCTCAATCGCTCCGAGCCAGGGCGTTCAGGGTCTGGCTGGAAGTGTGCCGGCTCGGTCGGATATGGGGGCGCATCCGCGCCCATACGTCGTCCTATACTTTGCCTCATACCGCGGCCACCACCGCGGCCCCGGCCCATGCCTCGACCCATTCCACTTCCACGACCCGAGCCTCGTCCGCCACCCTGACCTGAACCACGCCCGCCTGATGTGCTCCTGGATGACATCGTATTCCTATTGTCCTTTCTTCTCTTCCCGAGTTTCTGTCGCCTTTACCGTTTGTTTCTGAAGCTCATCAACGCGTGTCTCAATATCATTGAGAGCATCCTTGAAGTACCGAGCCTGCTCTTTCAAATGTGCCAGCTCTTCATTCCGAGCTTCTTCCGGGATTGCACCCACGCCGGGAGGAACGAATTCACGTCCGCCCGGATAGTAAGACGGATAAGCATATCCACCGCCGCGGACCCATCCTGGCAATCCTGTCGCATAATACTGATGGCGCCATCCCCTGCCGCCCCCCATACCAGAGCCACGCCCAAATCCGCGGCCCCAACCACGTCCAACTCCGCGTCCAAAAGCAGGATTCATATATCCCGGCACATCGTAGCCGGCACATATTCCGACACCGCGTCCTGTCATCGGCCCTGCACCCGAGGGTCCGGTTCTGTCTCCACCTGGCATTTCTTTCTCCTTTCTCACGAATCCAAAAAAATAATCACTGTCTTTCCTCACTACGATCTTCAATGACTTCAACCTTGTCGGTGATGTCAATCGCTTCTGTCTTCTGAGTCTTTTCCCCAAGAAGCGTTCTCGCAACGTTTCCAATAAGACTACGAATCAAACTGTCGGGCCTTCTGATATCTTTGACAACATACCCGATTATAGGCGCTGCAATCGATGTAAAGCCGATCGCCTTGCCAGTCTTGCCGGTGAACATACCTCGTAGCCGCCTACGTTGCCTCCGACTGCCAGTAGGATTTTCAGCATTGTCAGGCTTTATCGACATGTGAATCACACCTCCTTCAACCAAGAACGCTGACGCTACATCCAGTGCCCCTCAACATTGGCTTTGTCGCTTATCTTGAGCTTGTTCTCTCGAGCCAGCTTAATAGCATCCGCAACAGTCCCGTCCGCCCACAAGGCTACGCTGATACCTGCGGCTCCAAGAGCCCCGAACGCCTTCGGGCCAAAATTTCCCGCCACTACAATGTCCACATTCTGTGCCGCTACAAACTCGGCAGCCTGAATCCCGGCACCTTGAGCGGTATTGACATTCTGGTTGTTACTGAGAACTTCAAAGCTCTCATCGTTAGTGTCAAAGATCAAGAAATGCGATGCCCGCCCAAAGCGCGGATCAACATTACTGGTCTTCTCCATACCCTGCGATGCAACTGCTATTCTCATTGATCCTCCTTATACATTCTCTGCTTGCCAGAGCGCGAACAACCTGCGCGACGCTGGCGCCTGTTTCCACGGCGACGCCTTAATGCGCGGCCGGGTAAAAAGAAATTATCCTTCTGCAAAGTTCCATTGGAATAGGCCGCAATGATTTCATCAACATTACCGCAATACCATGGGTGCATCTCCACTCCTGAGGCAATGAGCATTTGCTCGAATTCGTGCGATATGGCACCGCAGATCAAGAGGTCAATCCCAAGTCCTGAAATAAAACTCGCTCGGTGGCAAATACTCACTTGAGGGATATCAACGACCGTTCGTGAAACCTCCTGGCTGCCAGTGATTTCAGCAATGAGCAAACGACACGCGGTATCCATGACAGGCGAAACACGTCCATCCCATATCGGAATTGCAACCTTCATATTCATGCTTACCAGTAGAGCATAACCCGTGCCGGATTCGTCTCATAATGGATGGAGGCGCTAATGCACTTATTCTCAGTAAGTTGCGAGAGCGGTGTGATCTGTCAACTTTGAGAACCAAGACCAAAGGTTGCGCTTGTGCATTCATATGAGATATGAAGAGTGCATTTATGCAGCTATTGCTGTTCTGAAACACGGATTCCCAGTTTCTTCATTTTCCGCCAGAGCGTTGTTATGTGTATCCCAAGTTGTTCAGCCGTTTTTTTTCTGTGCCAGTGGTTTGTTTGCAGTGCTTTCACGATATAAGCTGTTTCGAGTTCGTCCAGCGATGCCGATTCGACTATTGGTTTGCCTTTCTTGGGTCTCAAGTTCTCCGGAAGGTCACCAACATCGATGGTTGTCTTTTGGCAAAGGACGAAGGCGTGCTCAATAATGTTCTCCAGTTCTCTGATATTGCCAGGGTATTCATGGCCCATCAAAATGGCGAATACATCGGGCGAAATGTCTGTGATGAGTTTCCTCTTTATGTTATTAAGGCGGCGGATGAAATGATCGATCAATAAGGGAATGTCTTCTCTGCGCTCGCGAAGAGGTGGCAGCTTGATACGAATTACGTTTATTCGATAGAACAGGTCTTCCCGGAAATCCTCTGACTTGACAAGTTCCTCGATGTTCTTGTTCGTTGCTGTAATAATGCGGACATCCGCCTGAACCGATTCGGTTGCACCGAGTGGTTCGTAGGTCCTTTCCTGAATTACCCGAAGCAACCGCACCTGCAAAGCGGGAGGAATGTCGGCAATCTCATCGAGAAACATCGTTCCGCCCTCGGCAAGTGCAAATCGCCCCAGCTTATCCTTGCGAGCATCGGTAAATGCGCCGGCCTTGTAGCCAAACAACTCTGATTCAATGAGCGTGTCCGGAAGTGCTCCGCAGTTGACTGTTACAATCGGTAAGTCCTTTCGGTGAGATAGATTATGTATCGCGCGGGCGACCAGCTCCTTTCCAGTGCCGCTCTCACCCTCTATTAGAACAGTGCTGTCGCTTTCGGCGACACTGGGAAAGATGTCGAACAACTTCAGCATTTCGCTGTTCTTGCTTATGATATCCTGGAAGGAGTATTTCTTGGTCAGCTCCCGCCTGAGTTCCTCGACGGTACTCATATCCCGAAACGTCTCCACACCGCCAATGACATTTCTCCTCTCATCCTTCAGCGCTGCCGCGGATATACTGATTGGAACTTTGTCTCCATTCGCATTGACAATATAAGCCGACCGGTTGACTACTGGTTGCTTGGTTTCGAGCGTCTCTTTGAGAGCGCAATTTGTCTCGCAGATTGAAGCATGGAACACGTCGCAACACTGTTGACCAATAGCTTCTTCCTTCAGAATACCGGTGATTCTCTCCGCAGCCTTATTGAAAGAGGCAATTCGCCATTCGCGGTCAACCGTGAACACTCCATCGGCAACAGAATCGAGAATAGTGTTGGTTGTATGATTGTCTTTGCTTGTGTCAGTCATATTCCTCTACATTACAGATTCCAACATTTATTATATGCAATATGTTGCAAATATGCAATCTTCAAAGAGATCAACTGCGGACAGTACTCTACCGCCATCAGCTTGGGTAAATGTCGTGCATTAAATGAAGACGGCTACACATCAATGCCAAGAGTCTTGATTTTCCGCCACAGCGTTGAACGATGCATGCCCAGTTCAACGGCAGCTCTGCTCTTGTTCCCGTGGCTGCGCTCAAGGGCTCTCAGGATACTCTCTTTCTCAGTCGTTGCCGCCAGACGGGTTGTCCCGTTAGAGGCGCTCTGGGAGATAATATGCTGAGGCAGGTGCTCAGGGAGGATCTCATCGCCGTGACACATCACAAAGGCGTGCTCCATCGCGTTTTCCAGTTCACGGACGTTTCCAGGGAAAGGACACTTCCTTAGTACCGCGATCGCATCCGGGGAGACTCTCTGTATCTTCTTCCTACTCTTCTTCTGAAATCGTCTCAAATAGTGGCTCACCAGCAAAGGGATATCTTCCGGTCTTTCCCTGAGCGCCGGTATTTGTATTTCTACGACGTTCAGACGATAGTACAGATCCTGTCGGAATCGTCCCTCTGCGATCAACTCCTCCAGATTGCCATTTGTGGCAGCTATGATACGGGCATTGGTGTACAGGGCCTTGGCTGAGCCAAGCGGGCGATACTCGCCGTTGTTAAGAACTCGCAGGAGCTTCACCTGCAAGGCCGCTGCCATCTCACTGATTTCATCGAGCAACATTGTGCCATCGTTGGCCAGACTGAACTGTCCTGGCTTGTCGCGCTTGGCGTCGGTGAAGGCGCCCTTGGTGTAGCCGAAAAGCTCTGATTCTAGCAGAGTCTCCGGTAATGCAGCGCAGTTTATTCTGATGTGCGGTCCGTAACGACGGGGACTAAGATTATGAATAACCTGAGCAAACAGCTCCTTGCCGGAGCCGCTGGGGCCAAGAATCAGGACATTGCACTCAGACTCGGCAATATCGGGCAGCATGGAGATCAGTTTCTGCATGGACGAACTTACACTCACAATCTCGTTAAGTGCCTCCTTCTGCTCCAATTTGTTGCGCAGGTGTTCGACTTCAGAAACATCACGGAAAAACTCAACTGCTCCGACAGCAACATCGCTCTCATCCTTGAGCAGAGTTGTGGTCACGGAGATCGGCACCTCGCGTCCATCGCGGGTTATGATCGTCACTCGAGCATTATCGACAGGATCGTGGTGGCTCAGAGTGTCCTTAAGGGCACACTGTTTATGGCATATCTCGGTGCGGAAAACGTCAAAACAGTGTTTGCCGACAGCCTCGGCTACCGTGAAACCAGTGATTCTCTCTGCAGCGTTGTTAAACGAAGTAATCCTGCAATTCTCAGCTACAGTGACTACTCCATCATTGATGTTGTTAAAAATGAGTTCGCTCAGTTTCTCACACACTGCACACTCTCCCAAGTGGCTTTACGAGTACAATATGCTGTTTGACCGTCGAAAAGCAAATACCTTTCTTTGTCGAAGATCCTTCTTTCAGACGGAGGATCATGTACAACAGCCCGGTATTTAGCGAGAGTGCGGATTGAATCAGGCCGAAACATTCACTATCTGCTCCCATGATCCGTCTGATAGTCCCAGCTTGTCGGCGATCATGGCTGCTCTGCTGTTGAGCCGGAACTGGTCCGGCTTTTCCGGCCCCACCAGCACTACCGGGGATACAAAGTGATCTGCGAACTCTTCAATAGGCCTGCCAGCGAATACGGCACCGGGTGTGATACTTGCCAGTATCAACACCTGGAATTCTCGAACCAGCAAACAGCGATGAAGTTCGGTCCATTCGTTGTCCTCACAAAGGCGAAAGCCAACATTGAGATAGTCTCCGGCCCGCTTGTCATAGTACATTCGCAACTCACGCTCGCGTTCGACTGCTATCCTGGCTC